>JAQCGR010000009.1 GCA_027619995.1 Pseudomonadota bacterium
AGCTGGGCGGGCCGGCCCGCCGCCGGCCAGAAGGGATGGACATGGAGCCCACCGGTGCGCCCGTCGAGCACGGCCAGCAGTTCGCCCAACCGCTCGGCCCGGTGGATCGCGGTGAATGTGCCGCCGGGCTTCAGCCGCGCCAGGCAGGCGCGTATCCAGGCGGACAGGTCCAGGGCCGCCTCGCTCCGCGCGAGGGAACGGCTCTCGTCCGGCGACGGGCGCCCGCGACCGGCGAGGAAGAACGGCGGATTGGTCATGACATGGTCGAAGTCGATATGCCGGACCCCATCGGGCGGCGCGGCGAGGTCCCCGATCACCACGTCGACCTCCTCGGCCCGCCCGTTTTCGACCGCGTTGCGCTGCGCCAGTTCTGCCAGGGGCGCCTGCACCTCCAAGGCGGTCACGTTGAGCCCGGGCAATCTGTGGGCGAGACACAGGGACGCGGCCCCCGTGCCCGCACCGGCATCGAGCACGGTTTGCCCCGGCATGGCCCGCAGAGCCGCCGCCAGAAAGACCGGCTCGCCCGTCGCGCGCGCGCCGCGCCGCGGTTGATGCAGGACGATCCGGCCGTCGAGCAAGGCGTTCCGGGTGGTCATGAGCGGCTGCTCTAGCTGCCGGACGATCGCTTCCTGTCGCATCGCTTCCCCTGGGCGCCTCTTGTTCAAACGCCGCGCCTCTGTCTTAACTTTCGCCCGCTCCAACCCGGAGGTAAAGCGTGCGACAATTCCGTCTGGCAGCCGCGTTCCTGACAGTTCTGATCATCGTTGCGTCTTTCGCCGCCCCGACCGCGCTCCAGGCCACCGAGGACGCCGAAAAGGCCCCCGTGCGCATTCAAGGCGGCTATGTCGCGGGCGTGCAGTACATGGACATGGATGGGCTGACGAAGAAAGCCTACGTCTCGGGGCTGATCGAGGGAATGCTGCTGGCGCCGGCCTTCGGTGCGCCGGAAGAGAATATGGAGTGGTTCTACGTCTGCACCCAGGAAATAGGGCTGAACGAGATCCGCAAGCTGCTGTTCGAATATATCAAGGACGACCACGATCTCTGGGAGAATCAGAATCCCGCCAAGAATTTCCGGGCGATCTACCAAGCCTGCCTGGCGCGCGTGAAACCGGGTGGCACGAAAGACGGCGAGGCGGAGCCTCAAGAAGCCGAGGACAAGAAGGCTGACGAAATAGGCCCGTCGTCCGCTTCGCCGCCCCGGCCGAGACCCTAGCCCCGTTCGGGCTGCAATTCGCCCGCATCCTCGAGCAGTCGACGGGACCGAGCGAAATCCTCCGTCACGACCATGACGCGGCGCGGAATCGCACCGATGCTGCCTTCGAGCACGCTGGTATGGCCATCCAGGACGATGGCGTCGATCCCCTCGCCCGCCAACATGGCGACGATCCAGGACAGGAAGACCGGGTCGTTGGAGCGGATCAGCTCGCGCATCGGCAGCCCGACGTATCGCGCGCGGCCCCGTGGATTTCGACATTCATGGCGATGCTCCTTGACCGTCCATCAAGGGGCCTTATCCTTCTCTGCGTAGACGCGTCAAGCTCAGTCCGAAAGGGAATACCGTGGCCGTCGTTGTCCATGTCGATCGCGCGGGCCGGAAACGTCCGTCGATCGACCGTCTCAACCAGCTCGCCGCCGATGACCTGATCCGGGTCAACGAGGTCATCATCCATCATATGCAGAGCAATGTGGTGCTGATCCCGCAGCTCGCCGGCCATATCGTCGCGGCCGGCGGCAAGCGCCTCCGCCCGATGCTGACCATCGCCTCGGCCCGGCTGTGCGGCCATTCCGGCCAGCGCCATGTGCCGCTGGCGGCCTGCGTCGAGTTCATCCATACCGCCACCCTGCTACATGACGACGTGGTCGACGAAAGCGACCTGCGGCGCGGCATGGCCACGGCGAATTCCGTCTGGGGCAACAAGTCCAGCGTGCTGGTCGGCGATTTCCTGTTCAGCCGCGCCTTCCAGCTCATGGTCGAGGACGGCTCGCTCGAAGTGCTCGCCATCCTGAGCCGCGCGAGTTCGATCATCGCCGAGGGCGAGGTTGCACAGCTGGTCACGGCCAACGACACGGAAACCGGCGAGCAGGCCTATCTCGACGTCATCCAGTGCAAGACCGCAGCGCTGTTCGCCGCCGCCTGCCGGATCGGCGCGGTCGTGGCCGAGCGCCCCAAGGTCGAGGAAGAGGCCTTGGAAAGCTATGGCCTCAACCTCGGCATCGCCTTCCAGCTGATCGACGACATGCTGGATTATTCGGCGGCCCAGGCGGAACTCGGCAAGACCATCGGCGACGATTTCCAGGACGGTAAGATCACCCTGCCCGTGATCCTGGCCTTCCGACGCGGTTCGGAAGCCGAGCGCACCTTCTGGCGCCGCACCCTGGAGGATATGGAGCAGCGCGAGGGCGACCTCGAACAAGCCATCGAACTGATGGTCCGGCACCGCACCCTCGACGACGCGGTGGAGCGCGCCCGGCATTACGGCGCGGTGGCCCGCGACGCCCTGGGACTCTTCCCCGCCTCGGAAGCCAAGTCGGCCCTGGTCGAGGTCATCGACTTCTGTATCGAACGGGCGCATTGAGCCGCGCCGAAGGCGCTTCGGCGCATCAGTTGAATCGCCGGGGCCTTGAGGCTATATAGCGCGACCCGGACGGAGTGTAGCTCAGCCTGGTAGAGCACTGCCTTCGGGAGGCAGGGGCCGGAGGTTCGAATCCTCTCACTCCGACCATTGAAAGCCCCGTCAGGTCATGGACCTGACGGGGCTTTTGTTTTTTGGGGGTTACACAGCTCCCCATCGCAGGATGCAGACGCAATCGAGGCGTTAAACGGAGCAATAGGGGGCGTCCCACCCGGGCACCATACCTCCCCTGCCAACCGGCAACCTGGGAGAGCATCTTGTTCGAGAATACCGACGGCGACGCAATCCAAGACGATGTCCTCGGCGACGAGGCCCTCGACCGCACGGCCACCGGGTCAAGGCTAGACTGCGCGTGCAATTATACGCGGCCAAAAGCTGGCTCAAGCCTTGGCATTTGATCCGGACTCCTGATCCGGAGCCGGGACGAGCTAGACGGTGATGGCCACGATGGCCGACAAGATCGCGATCGTCGTGACAAAGACGATGAGTGAACCGCTCACCCTGATTCGCGTTGGTGCATGAACGGGCGCACCGCAGGCCGAGCAACGGGCCGGATAGATCGGGTCGCGCTTCACCGACGAGCACCGCTTGCATTTGCGGTGAATCAAAACGGGAATTTCGATCTGCATCCCTGTCGGGTCCCAACGGCACAATGGCAGTAATAGCGGGCGCGGTGTTAGTAAACCACAATAGGTAGCGTCTGGAGATAGCGCCTAGTGAATAATTTCTTGATACGCCCCAGATTCGATGTCCAGCAGCTGCCCGCCACAGCATCCTAATCTATATGCATAAAATTTTAATTGATATTCGAGAGCCAAAATGATCGCGGCCTTCGCCCTGCACGCTTGCGCGCGGACCGCTTGCCGCTACCATCCCTGGGCAGGCGCGCAACCGACGGCCGGAGATCCATGATACACGACATCCAGACGCCGACCCGCCCTCCACACCCGGTCGGGTCGTGACGGACGGCCACAGCCTCGCCAGATCGAAGGACCCGACCGATCGCCTGATCGGTCCGGGGCTGGTCATCGGCCTGATGTTGATTCTCGCCGGCTGGTTGCTGCCTTTCATGTCCGTGACCACTTTCTTCGTCTTCTCCGGCGAGATTTCGATCCTGGACGCCATGACCCAGCTGATCGAGGCGGGGGAATACGCGCTGTCCGCCATCGTCGTGCTGTTCACGGTGGTCTTCCCGATCGGGAAATTCGGACTGGCCCTGTATCTTTGGGCCGCCGCCCCACCGGGCGGCCAGGCCAGCGCGCGCCGCGCCGAATGGCTCGACGACATCGGCAGATGGTCGATGCTCGACGTCTTTCTCGCAGCCCTGCTGGTGGTTTCGATCAAGGCCACGGGCATGGCCGGCGTCGCCGTCCATCCGGGCGTCTATTTCTTCGCTGCCGGCGTCGTGTTGTCGATGCTGCTGGTCCGGCGGCTGGCACGGCGGCTGCGCGCGGCCTGATCGGACGCAATGGCGCGGGCCCGCAAATCAGCATCGGAGATCGAAAGGCGCATCCGCCGGGTCGAGCGGCTGGCGCGTCTGCTCGACAGGCAGTTCGGTGTGCCCGGCACGAAATACCGGGTCGGCATCGACGGTTTGCTCGGCCTGATCCCGCTCGCGGGCGACCTCGCGGTCGCCGTATTGGCGCTCGGCCTCGTCGCCGAAGCCTGGCGTATCGGCGCGCCCAAGCGCGTTCTGGCCCCGATGATCGGCACCGTGCTGATCGATACCACGGTCGGGATCCTGCCGTTTGTCGGCGACCTTTTCGATTTCATGTTCAAAGCCAATACTCGAAACGCTTTGCGATTAAGGGCTTGGTGGGAGAAGGATAAGATTGTCCGACAAGACAAACCGTAATCCAAATGTCGATAGCGGGGCCGTCTCACCATTTCAACCAACACGGGAAATGACATGTCCGAAAATTCCGTTCTCGACGCCATCACCGACGACGACCTCAACGACGAGGCCCTCGACCGCAAGAACGGCGGGGAGAAGTTGTCTATGTGTTGCGCCTGTTACGTCCCATCCAGCCGGGGGGGCTCGGTCGCATAGTCTGATCAAACAGCCCGGCCCGCGCGCCTGGCAGGAGGGGCGCAAAGCGGCGGCCGCCGAGGCTCAGGAACAGGGTCCGGGTTCGAAGAGGTAGACGAAGCGTTCCTTGTCGAAGCGGAAGCAATACTCGGCGGAAGCTGAAGCGTCGGCCGGGCCGAGATCGACGGGCGTCGTCACATATTCCCGGCCCGCCGTTTGCGCCTTGTCCTCGTAAAGCTTCACCACGGCCTTTGCGTACCATCCCGGACCCGCGAGAAATTCGCTTTCGAAGCAGACCCGCTCGTCCGGCTCGGCCAAGGCCGAATGGATCTCGTAGTCGTAATCGCCGTGCATCCAAAGGATGCGGTGGCCATGACCGGGATCGGCATTGGTGACACAGAACGCATTGTCGGCCGCCCAGGCGACGGACGGGGCGCCGAGAACCAAGGGAGCCAGCAGAAGGGCCAGATATCTTCGAACGGTCATTGCAGCCATAGCCATCGCACGACAACCGTCGTACCGAAAGCCGCCACGGTCAAGCGGGACGGACCGGCAGCCCAGCCTATCCAAAAAGTGACTTGAACGGCCGACCCGCCCCTCTATTTTCCATGGCATGACAATTCACGGCCTGCGCCTTCTGGCGGATAGACGCCATCTTCCCCTGAGCCTGCTCCTGGGCTTGGCGATCGTTTTGTCCGCCGTTGCGGCCGCCTCGGCCGTCGAGGGCGAGGGCGTCTGGCTCTCCCCCGACGCGGCCCAGCGCGCCGCCGCCCAGGATGAGATCGTCCTGATCGACGTGCGCTCGCTCCCGGAATGGCAGGCCACCGGCGTGCCCGAACATGCCCGTCTGATTTCGATTCACGATCCGGACGGGATCACGGGATTCGGCGACAAGGTCCTGGCTGCGGTCGGTGGCGACCGCAGCCGACCGATTGCGCTGATCTGCGCAAGGGGCTATCGCTCGGCCCGGGCCCGCGACTATCTCGCCGGCCTCGGCTTCAGCCGAGTATTCGACGTGCACGAGGGTATAATGGGCCGCGCAGACGCGCCGGGATGGCTGGCGCGTGGCCTGCCCATGCGTCCCTGCGACACATGCTGACGAAACGAAATCCGAACAAAGAAGGATCTGCCATGCGCTTTCCCACCGTTGCCGCCGCCATCATCGCCGGTGCCATTATTCTTCCGGCCGGCACCGCCTTGGCTGACGGCGACGCCGCCGCAGGTGAAAAAGTGTTCAAGAAATGTATGAGTTGCCACACGGTCGAGGCCGGCAAGACGAAGGCGACCGGCCCCAACCTGCTGGGCGTGGTCGGCCGTAAGGCGGGCACGGCCGACTACAAGTATTCTGACGCGCTGATACAGGCCGGCGAAGGCGGGCTCGTCTGGACACCGGAGGCTCTCGACGACTACATTGAGGACCCGAAAGAGTTTCTGGCGGCGCAGCTGGGCATCGACAAGTCGAAGGTCAAAAACAAGATGGCCTTCAAGCTGAAGAAGGACGACCAGCGCGCGGACGTGATCGCCTACCTCTCCTCGCTTTCCAACTAGGTGCGATCCAGGGTCGCCGCGACGGCGGCCACCTGATCGTCAATTGAGACATCGGCGGACCTCGAGCCGCCGGTCCTCGAACACATCCTCGGTTTCGTTCCGCGAGGCCCAGCGGCGGATTCCGTCGTCCCGCTCGTGGATCAGCGCCTCGATCTGCGGGCGGAACAACCGCACCATTGCCGTGAGCCAGCGGTTTACCGGCCAGGAAGGCGGCGCCAGATCGATTTCGAACCGGTCGAGCATGGCGCAGACATCCGGGGCCTCGTACCAGACCTCGCCCGTCACCCAGCGGTTGGTCGTGAACAGGCGGATGGGAACGCCGTGCTTGTCCATCGAAACACCGATCAGATGGCTGAGCCGGTCGTTCCGGTCCTTTGGCATCTCGAAGCCCGGCAGCTTTGCCGGGCGGACGCCCTTGGGCATGCCCTTGGGCCGCAGGAAGGTGTGGAAATGGCCGTGTTCTCCGGTCCGCTCCTCCTGGGGATGGGCGTGATAGTAGTATTGCGAATGGCTCTCCCGGTCGTAGACATCGCCTGGCGGATAGTGATCCCATTCGTAGAAGGTCTCGTGACTCTTCAGGAGCTCGCCAACGAGATTGTCGCCGGTCTTGGCGAGCACGCGATGGCAATCGACGGCCTCCCGACCCGCCTCCAGCATCATCCCCAGCCGCTCCCGGCTCAGCACGGATAAATCGACCACAGTTGCCGGCCTCCCGGTTCTTTTGATTTCCCTGCGGCCCTATCTGGGGCCAGGACCCAGGTACAGCCAATCACAATTCGGTCATACCCTAGCGCGGCGACGCGCCCAGGCAAGCGCGCCTAACCCGCTTCGCGCAGGAGGCGGATGCCGATCAGGATATGCTTGAGATCGGCCGGCCGGGCGTGACGCGCGGCCGGCCGGCAGACGCCGCAGCCGCTGTCGTCCCAGGAACCGCCCTTGACGATATAGCGACTCGGCCCCGCAGGCGTGTCCGTCCATTCGTAGACCTGTCCGGCACCGTTCAGCACGCCCCAAGGACCGGCCCCCGCCGGAAACACACCCACCGGAAGGGTGTCGAAAGGCCCTGAATCGTGGCTGTTGAGGCGAGCCGGATCAAAGGTATCGCCCCAGGGGAAGCGGCGGCCATCCGACCCGCGCACCGCCTTCTCCCACTCCGCCTCAGTCGGAAGCCGCCAGCTTTCTCCCGTGACCGACGAAAGCCAGGCTGCGTAGGCCCTGGCGTCGGCATGCGACACAAGGACAACGGGATGATCGCCGCGCGCCGCCGGAAAGGCGCCGTCGCGCCAGGCATGGCGACGGGTTCGTTCGAAGGGATGGATCAAGCCATAACCGACCCAGACGGCCGGTTCGACATTCGGCGCCGGCCGCCCCGTGGCGGCGATGAAGGCCGCGTATTGCGCATTGGTGATCGGCGTCCGCGTGATGGCGAAACCCGGTAGACTGGTGATGGTCCGTGGCGGTTCGTCCTCGTACCAACCCCCTTCGCGGGTACGTGCATGGCCATAGGCCGCTTCATCCAGCAGATAGGCCGCCTCGCGCTCCGCCCGGTCGGAACCCTGGATGAAGGACCCTGACGGAATCTCGACCAGGTCCGGAATGAAGGCCTCCGGCTCAACGGCAAACGCCGGAAGTAAGGCGATGAAGGCCGCCGTCATGCCGATCGTCGCACAAGGCAGCCATGAGGTAAGCCGCCGGAAATTCCCAGATTCCATCAGTTCGGCTCCTGATATTTGGCCTCTCGGAGTAACGGACCGCGGCGCCCGCCACCAGTCCCAAAGACCCCACAAGCGGTCACGAACACGTGACGATGATTGACCGCGCGCGGTCGGCAATGCCCGTTATTCTTCCGCCTCATCCGGTGCCAACCGGTCATCTCGTCTGACCTTCACAGACACAGGGTCAGGCAGGTCTTCTTAAGGAGCTATTTCATGCGTTCGTTCCGCACGTCATTGCTGGCCGGCGCCGCCCTGCCGCTCATCGCCGGACTCATCGCTGCCCAACCCGTGCCGAGCGCGGCGGAAACCCAGTTGGCCCCCGCCAGCCGCACGAGCGCGGCGAACCCGGCCGCCATGCCGCGGCCAGCCGGCGCGCCGACGCAGCTCGCCGCCTGCAACCCCTACGCGGCCAAAAAGGGATGCAATCCGTGCAACCCCTGCGCCGCGAAAAAAACCTGCAATCCTTGCGCTGCCAATCCCTGCAATCCCTGTGCGGGAGCGGCGAGCACGACGAGCGCAGTCTGCGTCGTGCCCCGGCTTGCGGCGGCCAATCCCTGCGCCGCCAAGAAAGCGTGCAACCCCTGCAATCCCTGCGCGGCGAAGGGCTGCAATCCTTGCGCCGCCAAGAAGGCCTGTAACCCGTGTAACCCCTGCGGCGCAAAGGAAGCCTGCAACCCGTGCAATCCCTGCGCTGCGGCCAATCCCTGCAATCCGTGCAACCCCTGCAATCCCTGCGGCGGCGCCACGATCGCCGAGATCACCGGCGACGAGGCAACGGCCGTCTATGAATGCCTGATCGGAGAGATGGTCGCGGCCTACGAAAAATCCGGCGATCCGACCGCCAAATCCTATACCGCCTGGGAGCGCTACAATGCCGCGCCCTATCAATCGGCGACCCATGGCAGCCGCTACGTCAACAACTACGCAAACGCTATCGCCCAAGCCGAGTACGGCAAGTTCGAGGATGCCGGCCCCATGCCGGCGGGCAGTCTGTTGGCGAAAGACAGTTTCGTGGTGACACCGGACGGCAAGGTTGGACCCGGCCCGCTTTTCCTGATGGAGAAGATGGCCAGCGGCTTCAACAAGGCCAGCCAGGACTGGCGCTATTCCATGATCCTGCCGAGCGGCGCGGTCGTCGGCACGACGGGTGGAGCGGGTTCCGAGAACATGACCTTCTGCCACGAATGCCATACCGCCATGGAGGATCAGGATTCCATGTGGTTCCTGCCGGACGAGTTCCGCGCCAGCCAATAGGAAGTCGCATTTCGGATCACGAATCGGGCGGCCCATCTGGGCCGCCCGTACTTTTTGCGCAACGAAGCCCGGTTATTCGCGCACGACCAGAACCGACCGGCTGCAGTGCCGAATGACGCGGGCACCGTTCCGGCCGAGCAGATAGTCGCTCAACTCCGGGCGATGGGCGGCCATCACGATCAGGTCCGCATCGAGCCGGTCAGCCGCCTGGATGATTTTCTCGTAGATCGTGCCATGCGCGACCTCCGTTTGGACCGAAATGGTGGCGGGGACATGGGCTTCGACGAAAGCGGCCATCTCTTGCTTCGCCCCCGCGATCAGTTTGTCCTCGAAACCGCTTGGGAAATACTGAGACACCATCAGATCGGCGACGTCAGGCACGACATTGACGATATGGAGTTTGGCGCCGAAAGCCTCGCACTGGGCGAGCGCGACGGGGAGCGCCTTGCGCCATGAGCTTTCCGAGGTCAGATCGACGGCGAGCAGGACGGTCTTGAACATGGCGCGCTCCCTTCCCTCTCCGTTCACGTCGGGGCGGCGGTGCCGACGGTGCGCCGGCGGCGGGTTCGCTGCGACAGCCAGACCAGGCCAAGGAGCAGGACGCCAAACGGATAGATCAATTCCTTGGGCGGCAGGTCGAGCTGTTCGACATCGACGCCGGTCACGTAGTCGCCCCAATCGAGGCCCGCCTTCTCGGCCATGCCGTTGAAGGTCAGATCGACCACGGCGTAGCGGCCATCCTCTTCCGGTTCGATGACCGCGCCGAAGGTTTCGGCCGGGGTCGCGGCCTGGTCGGCCGGGGTCTTCAACACGAAGAGCTTGAAGCGGTCGCCGTAATTCGTTTCGCGGACCACATGCAGGCGGACGTAGCGGCCAGTTTCAGGCGTGAACTCGCCGGAAGCGAAGGCCTCGAAATCGACCGGCGCGAAGGGCGGCGCGATCTCGTCCATGAAGAATCCCGGGCGAAACAGCATGAAGCAGGCGGCCGCCAGCAGGACGCTCTCGTACCACTTCACCTTTATGAGAAACCAATTCTGGGTGAGCGAACTGAAGGCCAATATCGCGAGGAGCGACATCACCACCACAAGCGCGCCGTGCCAGATGCTCTCAACCCCGATCAGCAGCAGTTCCGTGTTGAACAGGAAGACCAGCGGCAGGATAGCCGTGCGGATGTCGTAGAGAAAAGCCTGCACACCCGTTTTCAACGGATCGGCGCGCGATATCGCGGCGGCGGCAAAGGCAGCCAGACAGACCGGTGGCGTCGAATCCGCCAGCAGGCCGTAATAGAACACATAGAGGTGGACCGCGATCAGCGGCAGGACGAGGCCCGCAGCATTGCCCAGTTCGACCAGCACGCCGGCGAGCAGCGAGGCGACGACCAGATAGTTCGCCGTGGTCGGCAGGCCCATACCGAGAAAGATGCAGAGCACCGCCGTCAGGCCGAGCAGAATGTAGATATTCCCGCCGGCCAGGGCCTCGACCACGCCGACCATGGCGTTGTTGAGGCCGGTCGAGGAGACCGCACCCACGATGATGCCCGCCGCAGCGACGGCGACGGCAATGCCGACCATATTGCGCGCGCCGGCGACCATGCCGAGATAGATCTCAGTGAAGCCGTCGCGCACGGCCTCGGCCATTGGCTGGGAGTCGAAGCGAATGGAATGCACGACCCGACGCGCCAGGATGATCCCCATCAGGGAGAGGATCGAATAGAAGACCGCGCTATGCGCGCTCCATCGCTCGACCATCAGCAGATAGACGAGGATGACGATCGGAATCAGATGGTGCAGGCCTTTACGGAAGGTCTTGCCGAGCGGCGGAATCTCCACCGCAGGCAGGCCCTTGAGGCCCAGCTTCTGCGCTTCGAGATGGGAAATATAAAGCAGCGCGATATAGCTGAGTGCCGCGGGAATAGCCGCCGCCACCACAACGTCGAAATACGAGATGCCGATGAATTCGGCGATGATGAAGGCCGCCGCGCCCATGATCGGCGGCATGAGTTGACCGTTGGTCGAGGCCGCGACCTCGATCGCCCCGGCCTTGACCGCCGGCATGCCGATCCGCTTCATCACGGGAATGGTGAAGGTGCCGGTGGTGACCACATTGGCGATCGACGAACCGGAGATCATGCCGGTCATGCCCGAGGCAAGGATCGCCGCCTTGGCCGGCCCGCCGCTGAACCGGCCGACCATGGCGAAGGACAGGGCGAGGAAATATTGGCCCGCGCCGGCCTTGTCCAAAAGCGCGCCGAACAGCACGAAAAGAAAAACGAAACTGACCGAGACGCTGATCGGGATACCGAAGACCGCCTCGCCCGTCAGCCATTGATAGCCGATCAACCGGTTCAGGCTGAGGCCCTTGTGAGAGATGATGTCCGGCATCGACTGACCGAAAATCGAATAAATCAGAAAAATGCCACAGACAATGACGAGCGGAATGCCGATCGACCGGCGCGTCGCGTCGAGCAGGAGCAGCATGCCGATACCGCCGATGATCGCCTCGACGGGAATGCCGTTCCAGACAAGAAGAACGCCCTGGCGGGAGACGAGGCCGTCCCAGCCGATAAAGAGATAAAAAGCGGAAAACCACGCGAGCAGAGCGAGAAGGATGTCAGTGACCGGCAGCCCCTTTTCGCCGCTACGGCGCGAGAAGGGGTAGATCAAGTAGCAAAGCAGCAGGGCGAAGGAGAGATGGATGCCGCGCGCCGGCACATCCGTGATGATGCCGAAATCGAACATGAAGGGAAAAGGCGAGGCGATCCACATCTGGAAGACCGACCAGACGAAGCAGAGCAGGCTGATGACCATCGCAACCCGGGGGCCATGATTGCGTCCCTGGTATTCGACCTCTTCAAGGGTCTTGTCGATATTCTTGGCCGCCGGTGCCGGGTCGGTGTCTTTGTCGGTCATGCCCACCCCCTCGGGCCCACCGGCCCGACAGCGTCTACGCCGCTTTCCACTATCTGCGTAGGAATGAAAACGGCCGGCACCCCCGTCGGGAATGCCGGCCTGGTTTCTTGCCGGGCCTACATCCAGCCCATTTCCTTGTAGAACTTGATAGCGCCCGGATGCAGCGGCGCCGAGTTGCCATCCGTGATCATCTTCTTCGGATCGAGATTCTGGAAGGCCGGGTGAAGCGACCTGAAGTCGTCCAGATTTTCCATCACCGCGCGCGTGACCTCGTAGACCACATCGTCGGGCACGTCCTCATGCGTGACGAAGGTCGCCATGACGCCGAAAGTCGTCACGTCCTTGGTCGTGGTCTTATAGGTGCCGGCCGGGATCGTCGTGAAGGCGTAGTAGGGATTGTCCGCCACCAGCTTCTTCTCGACCTCGCCGTCGAGATTGGCGATATAGGCGCCGCAACCGTCGGTCGCCACCGAGACGCCGGCATTGGGCACGCCGACGGTATAGCCATAGGCATCGATCTTGCCGTCGCACAGGGCCTGGGACTGTTCGGTCGAGGTCAGTTCGGTCGCGACCGCGAAATCGTCGGCGGTCATGCCATAGCCGGCCATCAGGACTTCGGTCGTGCCGCGCTGGCCGGAGCCCGCGTTACCGATATTCATCCGCTTGCCCTTGGTGTCCGTGAAGGAATCGATGTCGCTGCCTTCGGCCGCGATCAACTGGAACGGCTCAGGATGCACGGAAAAGACCGCGCGCAAACCGGGACAGGTCGTCACCTGGTCGGAATCGCCCTTGAACGCATGATACTGCCAATCGGACTGGGCGACGCCGAACTCAAGCTCGTGCTCGCAAATCTGGCCGATATTGTAGGTCGAGCCGCCGGTCGACGGGGCCGAGCAGCGAATACCGTGCTTGCGGCCTTCCTTGCGGCCCTCGGCGGCCTCCTTATGGACCATGCGGCAGACCGAATTGCCGACGACGAAATACACGCCTGTCGGGCCGCCCGTGCCGATGGAGATGAATTTCTTGTCCTGCGCGCCGGCATCGCCGGGTGCGACGAAGGCCACTCCCAGAAGTGCCGCCGCCGCAAGGGCTAAGGTCGCGAGATTGAGTGATTTCATGACGTCTGTCCTCCTCGGTTCAGTCGTGAGGACGGCCGGATGTAAGACAACATACAGGCCGCTTGTCGAGATCGATCCGAAGCGAAACATGGTGCCGCCAAGCCGGCGGCATCACCCCATCCCTACAGTTCCAATCGGGCCGGATCCGGCGCCGCGCCATTGGGCGCCACCGCATCGCCCAGGTATCGCTATTCGATCCCTTGGCCGCAACTATGCCGCCCGGTCCGGAACTTGTCAACGCGACCAGGCGCCTTGTCCGGCGTCAGGAAACCGCCGCCAGGCTGGTTTCGACGGAATCGCCGAGCAGATCGACGATCGTGTCGATCGTGGCCTCGTCGATGTTGTAGGGCGGCGCGAGAATGACGTGATCGCCGTTCTTGCCGTCGATCGTGCCACCCATCGGGTAGCACATCAGCCCGCGCTCGAAAGCCGCCGATTTGATCTTGGCATGGAGTTTCTTGGCGGGATCGAACACCGCCTTGCTGGCCCGGTCCCCGACCAGCTCGATGGCCCAGAACAGGCCGCGGCCGCGGATATCCCCGACATGGTGGTGGTTGCCGAAGCGGTCGTTCAACCCCTCCTCCAGATGGGCGCCGAGATCCCGCACCCGCTGGAGCAATCCTTCTTCCTTGATGACTCGCTGCACGGCGAGCGCGCCCGCGCAGGCCGTGGCGTGGCCCATATAGGTATGGCCGTGCTGGAAATAGCCGCTGCCGTCGCGGAAGGCCGCAAACACTTTGTCCGCGACCAACACCGCGCCGATCGGCTGATAGCCCGCGCCCAGACCTTTGGCCATGATCAGCAGGTCGGGGGTTACTCCCTCCTGCTCGCAGGCGTAGAGCGTGCCTGTCCGGCCCATGCCGCACATCACCTCGTCGAAGATCAGCAGCACGCCGTACCGGTCGCAGATCTCGCGTATCCGCTTGAAGTAACCCGGGACCGCGGGCAAGGCGCCGGCGGTCGCACCGACCACGGGCTCGGCCATGAAGGCTGCTACGGAGTCGGCGCCGAGTTCCAGAATCTTGGCCTCCAGCTCGTCCGCGACGCGCAGGCCGTAGGCTTCCTCGCTCTCGCCTTCCTGCTGATCGCGATAGGCGTAGCAGGGCGCGATATGGTGCATCACGGGCACCAGGATCGGATCATAGGGTTCGCGCCGCCAGAAATTGCCGCCGGCCCGACAGGCCGCCCAGGGTGTTGCCGTGATAGCTCTGGCGCCGGGCGATGAAATGCTTGCGTTTGGGCTGGCCGATTTCGAGGTAGTACTGGCGCGCCATCTTGATCGCGGCCTCGACCCCCTCGGAGCCGCCCGAGACTTACCAGACGCGGTCCAACCCCTCCGGCGCGTCGGTGATCAGGGTATCGGCCAGGGCTTCCATCGGCTCGTTGCTGAAGGAGCCGGTATGGGCATAGGGCATCCGCCCGACCTGGTCGCGGATGGCCTCGATCACCGCCGGATGGGAATGGCCCAGACAGGACACGGCCGCGCCGCCCGAGGCGTCGAGATACCGTTTGCCCGCCTGATCGAACAGATAGGGCCCCTCGCCGCGCACGGCGACGGGCGGCGGCGCGGAACCGATGGCGCGCGGAAAAACATGGCTCATGTCAGAAGATCTCCCGTGAAGGCGGCGGTCGGCCAGATGGTCGCCATGCCCGAACTCTATTCCCGGCACGTGGTCGCGGACAACGCCGAGTTGGCATAAATTCCACGCCGTCCAAATCGGGGCGGACAGATGGTGGCGCCAAAAAATGGTGAACGATGGTGCCTAGACGGTGGTGATTGAATCGATTGGCGCGCACGGGCTTTATGGCCCCGCTCACCGAATGATCGAACGCAGGGGAAATCCATGGATTTGAAGCCGCATATCCGGACCGTGCCGGATTTTCCCAAACCGGGAATTCTGTTTTACGATATCTCGACCCTCCTGGCCCATCCAGCTGCATGGCGCGCCTGCGTCGACCAACTCGCCGCCGCCGTCCGCCCCCATGCGCCCGACATGCTGGTCGGCATCGAATCGCGTGGCTTCCTGGTGACCGCCCCGCTGGCCCTTGAACTGGGCTGCGGCTTCGCCATGGTGCGCAAGGCCGGCAAACTGCCGGGCGCGACGCGGCCCCATACCTACGATCTCGAATACGGCTCCGACACGATTGAGGTGCAGGACGACATCATACCCCATGGCAGTCGCGTGGTCGTGATGGACGACCTGCTCGCGACCGGCGGAACCCTGGAGGCTGCGATTGCGCTCACGCGCGAGATCGGGGCCGAGGTGGTGGCCGCCACCTGCATCATCGAACTGAACTTTCTGGGAGGACGCAAGCGTATCGACGTGCCCTTCTCCTCCATCCTCAGTTACGATTCCTAGGACTCCGCTTAACCCAAAGTTTACTGCGCCCGGCTAGGGATATTGCCTGGGCCCATCGGCATCGCGATCGGGTCCGCCGACCCTGATCGGGAATTGTGCCATGGCGCCTTGCCGGACGCAGCCGCGACTGATCCACCTCGCCCTGGCGACGAGCCTGCTGCCGCCAACAGTTCTGATCGCCTGGGATATGCTGCGCGGCGGCGCGGGGTCCGCCGACTTGCCGACACTCGGCCTGGGCCTCGCCCTGCTCGGCCTCTGCATGGGCCTGATCATGCACGGCCGCGATCGCGCGGCGAAAAACCAGGCGGAGACAATGCTGACCGCCGCCCTGGAGGGCAGCGACGACGGATACGCGATCTTCGATGGCGACCAGCGGCTTGTCGCCTGCAACAGCGCCTATAGGAGAGAGTTGCCGGTTGCGCCGGATCCGGGCCAAGCCGCCACCTATGACATGGCGCTCGCCGCATTCGAACGCTCCGGCAAGATTACCGGCCAATCGGATTGCCTGCCCGGTTGGCTGCGCCGCGCCATGACGGCGGCAGGAACGCCGGGCCGAGCGGCCGAAATCCGCCACGCCGACGGCCGCTGGCTCCGACTCAGCGAAAAACGCCTGCCGGACGCCGGCATAGTCTCCATTCTGCGCGACACGACCCAGCAACAACTGGAACGGGTCTCCGCCGAGCGGCATGACGCCGATATGCAAGCGCTGCTCGACAGCCTGGACACCGGCATTTGCCTCGCCGACAGGCATGGCAGGATCCTGGCCGCGAACAGCCGTTTCGCATCCCTCCTGGGGTGCCGCGCCGACGAGCTCCGGCCTGGCGCAGCCGTGGCGGAGGCCTTCACGCGGATCGCCCAATCCGGCGATCCGGGCAACGGCGCCGGGGAACGCCTCGAATCTCTCGGCTATATCCAGGCATTGCGTGGCCGGCCGTCGCGCCGCGAATGGCTAAGGACCGACGGCTCGGTGATCGAAAGCAACTGGGTCCCCGTGACCACCGTCGGAGCGGCCCTCGTCGCCAGCGATCTGACCCAGCAGCGCCAGCTCGAATCCTCCTTGCGGGAGGCAAAGGAGGTCGCGGAAGCGACAACCCGCACGAAGAGCGAATTCCTGGCCAATATGAGCCACGAGTTGCGCACACCCCTGAACGCAATCATGGGGTTCTCCGAGATCAGGAAAAACGAGCTTTTCGGCTCGATCGGCAATCCCACCTATCGGGTCTACGCCTCAGATATCTATGACAGCGGCGGGCACCTGCTGACTCTGATCAACGATATTCTCGACATGTCCAAGGCGGAGGCCGGCAAGATCGAGTTGCAGGAAACCGAAGTCGAGGTCGAGGCCGTGATCGCGGCCTGCCTGCGGCTGGTGAAGGCGCGCGCCGAGACGGGGGGCCTGAGCCTGTCGGTCGCGCGCCCCGAGACGCCGATACGCCTATGGGTCGACGAAAGGCGGATCAAGCAGATCCTGCTGAACCTGCTGTCGAATGCGATCAAATTCACCCGGCCGGGCGGCAGGGTCGTCATTGCCGCTTCGATCGAACGAAGCGGCAGCTTCGTCCTGACTGTGCGCGACACCGGTATCGGCATCGCCCCCGACGGTATCGCCAAGGCCCTCGCCCCCTTCGGCCAGGTCGACAGCAAGCTGGCGCGGCGTTTCGACGGCACCGGCCTGGGCCTGCCACTCAGTCGCGTTCTCGCGGAACTGCACGACGGCCATCTGGATATGCACAGTCGCGTGGCCGTCGGAACCACGATCCGGGTGCGCCTTCCCGCTGAACGGGTCGTCGCCCAGACCCCCACGGAGAGACCGAACGCCGTCTCCGCCTGAGACCGCTTGGCCCGGCGCCCCGGTCTGATCATACTGCGGCCGCGATGATCGTTCTGTTCACGGATTTCGGCATCTCCGGGCCCTATATCGGCCAGGTGAAAGCGGTGCTCGCGCGCGAAGCGCCGGGCGAGGCCGTCATCGACCTGTTCGCGGATGCCCCGGTTCACGACCCACGCGCCGCCGCCTATCTTCTGGCCGCCTATTGCAAGGCCTTCGAGCCCGGCGATGTCCTGCTTTGCGTGGTCGACCCCGGCGTCGGCGGGGCCCGCCCGGCCTGCATCGTCGAGGCGGCCGGCCTTCTGTTCGTCGGCCCAGCCAACGGCTTGTTCGAGTTGGTCCGCCGTCGCACAACCGGCGCGACGATCCGCGAAATCACCTGGCGGCCCGAGCGCCTGTCGCCCTCGTTTCACGGCCGGGACATCTTCGCACCCGTGGCGGCGTGTCTGGCCCGGGGCACACTCGTCCCATCGGAGCCGCGCGACGACGCCTGGGACCGCCGGACCGATTGGCCCGACGATCTGGCCGAGGTCGTCTATATCGACCATTTCGGCAATGCGATGACGGGCCTGCGCGCCGCATCCTTGAGTTCGGACGCCGCGTTGTGGGCGGGCGACCGGCGCATTCCGAGGGCGCGCACCTTCTCGGACCTGCCGGAAGGCGAGGTCTTCTGGTACGAAAACGCCAATGGCTTGGCGGAGCTGGCAGTCAATCGCGGCCGGGCGGACCGGATTCTCCGCCTGACCAGGGGCACGCAGATTGCTGTGGAGAAATCATGACGAATCCCGCCACAGCGCCGCACCTTCTATGCGACGGCCCGCCCGATGCCGTTCATCGGATCATCCTGGCCCACGGCGCGGGCCAACCCTCGTCCTCGCCCTATATGACCCGAATCGCCGGAGGCCTGGCAGCGCATGGAATTGCCGTCGCGCGTTTCGACTTCCCCTATATGCGAATACGCGAGGAGACCGGGCGTAAACGCCCGCCCGACCGTCAGCCGATCCTGATAGAAGCCTGGCGCGAAGTCTTCGCCGCATTCGGCGGGAAGGCGGTCATCGGCGGCAAATCCATGGGCGGACGAATGGCCAGTCTGGTGGCCGACGAGATCGGCGCGAAGGGGCTCCTCTGCCTCGGCTATCCCTTTCATCCAACTGGGCGGCCGGACAAGCTGCGCACCGAGCATCTTGCCGAAATTCAGACACCAACCTTGATCCTCCAGGGGACGCGCGACCCGTTCGGAGGGCGCGACGAGGTCGGAACCTACGCCCTGTCGACCGCCATACGCGTGGCCTGGATCGAAGACGGCGACCATTCCTTCAAACCACGCAAGGCGTCCGGCCGCACGGAAGACCAAAACATGGCGGACGCGATCGCCGCCGTGGCGAAATTCGTGACGACCCTTTAGAGCTTCCGGCGGGAAACGGCCGGACCGAACGGGAAGAGGAGAGACGAAACAATGACGATTCGGAAACTGGGAGTCATGGGGGCCGGGACGATGGGCAGCGGCATCGCCCAGAGCGCCGCGCAAAGCGGCTATGCCGTCATCATGGTCGATACGAATGATGCGGCGGTCGAACGCGCCCTGGACGGCGCGGCCAAGACCTGGGACCGGGGCGTCGAGAAGGGCCGCCTGACGGAGACGGACGCGGAAGCCGCGAAAACCAATCTTTCGGCCAGCGCGTCGATGGACGACCTGCACGACGCCGATCTGGTGATCGAGGCGGTCTTCGAGGATTTCGACGTCAAGGCGGCACTCTTCCGCGCCCTCGGCAAGGTCGTCGCGGCAGATGCCATCCTGGCCACCAACACCAGTTCCTTCCGGGTCGACGACCTGGCCCGGCATGTCGCCGAGCCGGAGCGATTCCTGGGCATGCATTATTTCGTGCCGGCGAATATCAACAAGTTGGTCGAGGTCGTGCGCGGCCAGAACACTGCCGAGGCCACCTTCGCGACCGCCCTCGATTTCGCACGAAGCACGGCGAAGGAACCCCTGGCCTGTCGGGACAGCTACGGCTTCGTCGTCAACCGGTTCTTCTGCCCCTGCGTGAACGAAGGCGTCCGGCTCGTCGACGAGGGCCATGCGCCGGAGCGGGTCGATGCCGTCTCGCGGCAGGTCTTCGGCTCGCCCCTGGGGGTCTTGACCGTGATGAATCTCAGCAAGGCCCGCATCGCGATGAACGCCTGCACGACCCTGGGGGGCCTCGGCGCTTTCTACGAACCCTGCACGGGCCTGATCCGCATGGGCGAGGCCGACGCGGCCTGGGAGTTCGGCGAGGAGCCCGCTGCCGACAATGCCGCGGATGCGGCTATCGCGGACCGGCTGCGCGGCGCGACCTTCCTGGCGGCGCTCGAACTGCTCGACGAAGAGGTCGCGGCGCCGGACGCCATAGACCTTGGCGCTTTTCATGGCTTGCGCTGGGAAACCACGCCCTGTTCGGCGATGGACGATCTTGGGCAGGATGGGACTATCCGGCTTGTCGAAGCCGTGGCGGCGCTATACGGCCGCGACATGCCGCGGAGCACGGCCCGGGCCGGCAGCTTGCTGGTCGGCTAGGAATGGCAAAGGCCGGGTCGCACGGCGGTGTCGCAAGCGAGTTCGCAAATTGCGAAATTCGTTGCAATCTGCGCGCGCCTCGGCTTCCCGCAAACTGGCCGAAAGGGCATGGACCCGTCGCTTGAAAGCTATACACAGCTTACATTCGTTGGCTCGTCCGCCGCTTCGGAGCGCCGCCCAGGCGATCTGTTTCTTATCGGCACGTTATTTGCAAATTGCATTCTCTTGGGGATGAATCGGCCCAGTCAAAGGCCATAAGAGCCGGGCCTTGAAGGCCGTCGGCTGCGTGGGGACAATGCCGCCGGTCGTGGTGGGAGCACGACGCTTTGGTGGAGAAGTCCGCCGCAAAAATTTTGCGAAAGGACGGCGCAACGGTTTCTCGCCGCGCGTTTCTGCGCGCCGGCCTGATCGCCAGCACCGGCATCGGCGCCGCAATGCTGCTTGGCGCCCGGGCCCAAGCCAATTCTCTGCCGCCACCCAACGGCGACGTGCTGCTCAAGGTCTCCGGCAGGATCGAGAACACGAGCGACGGGGAGTTCGCCTATTTCGACCGGGCAATGCTGGAAAGCATCGGCCTCTGGAACGTCAACACCTCCACCCCCTGGTCCAACACGCCGAACCGGTTCGAGGGCGTCCTCGCGCGCGACCTGCTGCGCGCCGTCGGCGCCAAGGGCGATCGAGTAACGGCCAAGGCGCTCAACGACTACGTCATAGACATCCCGGTGGTGGATTTCCTGAAGTATCCGGTCATCTTCGCCATGAAGAAAGACGACAGCTATCTGAAAATTCGCGATAAGGGGCCGATCCAGATCGTGTATCCTCGCGACAGCTTCGCCGAGTTGAACAGCCCGCGCTATTCCCAGAAATGGGTCTGGCATCTGAGCGAACTGATCGTGAAATGACACTGTTCTCGCGCTTTCGTGGCTACGGACTTCTGACCGTCACATTGCTGATCTTCACCGTCAGCGTGTTCTTCAGCGTCGACAAGATGCTGAAGGAACAGTCGAGCCTGATCGAGCAGCAGCAGGAAAACATCATCCGGGCGACGACCCAGACGGAAATCGAGCTGTTCCGCCTGCTCGATGCCCTCGTCCAGTTTGGCGCCCGCAATCCCGACATCAAGCCGGAGGATGTCAGCCGACGCTTCGACATTTTTCTGAGCCAGTTCCAAGGTCTGCGCCAGGGCCGGTTCGGCGAAACCCTCTACCAGATCGAAGGGGCCGAACAGACGCTGAATTCGATGTCGATCGAACTGGACGATATCGAACCCACGGTCATCTTCCTCGGGCGCGGCGACAGCGACACCGCCAAGAAGATCGAGGATCGCCTGCGTGCCTTGACCCAACCCATCCATACGCTGGGGATCCAGGCATCCCAGTTCGACGAAGAGCGGCGCAGCCAGCGACGCAAGCGCCTGAACGACGTCTATTTCGAGCTGATCATCTATTTCGCCGGGATCATGCTGAGCGGCAGCGTCCTGGTCTTTTTCCTGTTCCGCGGCATGCGCCGGGCCCGGCGCCTGCTGGAGGAGCGTGAGCGCACGGAAGAACGTTTGCGCGACAGCGAGGGACGTTTTCGCGATTTCGCCTCCTCTTCCTCCGACTGGCTCTGGGAAACCGACGATCGGCTGCGCTTCACTTACTTCTCCAAGGGCTATCTCGAAAAAATCGGCGTCAACGCCGTCGCCATTCTCGGCAAGACCTTTCTGGAACTGTCCGACGGCCAGGCGGACGGCGATGCTTGGCGCAGCTTTCAGAACTCCCTCGAAATTCACGAGCCGTTCCGCGAGTTCAGCTTCGACATGAAGATCGAGTCGAGCGAAGCGCGGCATATCAAGGTCAGCGGCGTCCCCAATTTCGATACCGAGCGCAACTTCAAGGGCTATCGCGGCACCGGCACCGACATCACCGCCCAGGTGGAGGCCGAGACGGAAGCCGAGTGCACAAGGACGCTGCTTGCCGAAGCAGTCGAGGCTCTGGCCGAAGGCTTCGCGATGTTCGATCCCAGCGATCGCCTTGTCCTGTGCAACAGCAAATTCCGCGAGATGTATCCGCAGAGCGCGGACCTCATCCGGCCCGGCATCGGCTTCGAGGATATGATGCGCGCGGCCGTCCAACGGGGTCAGTTCAGCGTGGCGCGCGGAGAAGAGGAAGCCTGGCTGGAGATGCGCATGGCGCTTCATCGGGGCGATCAGGGCTCATTGGAGCAGCGCATGGGAGACGGGCGCTGGCTGAAGGTCATCGAACAGCGCCTGGCCAATGGCTGGACCGTCGGCACGCGCATCGACATCTCCGATCTCAAGCAACGCGAAGAAACGCTGCGGCGCGAGGCGCTGATCTGGGAACAGATGCATGACGGCGTGATGATCACCGATCTCGTCGGCAACATCACAAACTGGAACCCGGCGGCCGAACAGATGTTCGGGTATACCGCCGCCGAGATTCTGGGTCGCAAGCCTTCCGTGCTGCGCGGTGATTCGGATAACGATTTCCTGACCCGCCGGGTCCTTGAGGAAGTCGGCCGGCAGGGCCGTTGGGCGGGCGAGGTCGGCTTCCACCGACGCGACAAGAGCAAGGTCATCTGCGAAACGGTCGTGGCGCCGCTGCGCACCGAAGCGGACGACATCATCGCCATCATCTGGGTCATCCATGACGTGACCCTGCGCAAACGTTCGGAGCAGGAATTGCGCGGCGCGAAGGATGCCGCCGAACAGGCCAACCTTGCCAAGTCGCAGTTCCTGGCGACCATGAGCCATGAAATTCGCACGCCCATGAACGGCGTGCTGGGCATGATCAACCTGCTTCTCGACACGCGGCTGCAGGACGAGCAGCGCAGCTATGCCGAAACCGCACGGGAATCGGGCGAGGCCCTTCTGACCATCATCGACGACATCCTCGATTTCTCGAAGATGGAAGCGGGCAAGATGGTGATGGAATCGACGGAGTTCGAGCTGCGCCATGTGGTCGAAGGCGTCGTCGAACTTCTGGCGCCGCGCGCCCAGGCCAAGGAGGTCGATGTTTCATCCTTTATCAGCCCGGACGTGCCGACCGTTGTGATGGGCGATCCCGGCCGCTTCCGTCAGGTCCTGCTCAATCTCGCCGGCAATGCCGTCAAGTTCACCGAGAAGGGCGGTGTCTCCGTCAACGCATCTCTCGATCGGATATCGGGCTATGACGCCGTTCTCCGAATCAAGGTCACCGATACGGGGGTCGGCATTCCCGACGATCAGAAAGAGAATCTGTTCAACGAATTCACCCAGGTCGATCCGTCCTACACACGGAAATACGGCGGCACGGGGCTGGGTCTGGCGATCTCGAAAAAGCTGTCCGAGTTGATGGGCGGCGAAATCGGATTGGACAGCGAGTTCGGCAATGGCAGTACCTTCTGGTTCACCGCCCGTCTCGGGCTGAACTCCGACGCCGTTTCGACACCCGGTTGGGGCGAAGGCTTGAAGGGCCTGCGCGCTCTGATCGTCGACGACTCCGCAACCAACCTCGTCAGCTACCGCGAGCAGGTCGCGCCTTTCGGGATCGAATACGAGATTCGCGACAGTGCCGAGAGCGCGCTGGCATGTCTGGGCGAGGCCGTTTCGAAGGGCGCGCCCTTCGACGTGATGATCGTCGACAAATCCGTGTCCGGCGGCGCGGGAGAAACCATCTCCGAACTCGTCCGGCGGGACGATGCGATCCGGGATACAAGGCTGATCCTGGTCACCCCCCTCTCCGATCGCAGCCGCACGGACGACTTTCTCGCGGCGGGATTCGACGCTCATCTGACCAAACCGGTGCGGCAGATCACCCTGTTCACCAAGCTTGCCGAAGTGACTGACCGGCCCGCGGCTCTCGAGGTGATCGAGACCCGGATCGAGGACCGCCAGGAGGCCACGATCGAAATCTCTCCGGAGGTCGCGGCCCATGCGCGCCTGCTGCTCGCCGAGGACAGCAAGGTCAACCAGGTCGTCGCCCTGGCGATGCTCGACAAGGCAGGATACCGGGTCGATGCGGTCAACAACGGCCGAGAAGCCTATGAAGCGGTGCAGTCGGGAACCTACGACCTGATCCTGATGGACGTCTCGATGCCCGAGATGGACGGGTTCGACGCCACGATCGCGATCCGCAATCTTCCCGGCGATGTCAGCCGGACGCCGATCATCGCGATGACCGCTCATGCCATGGAGGGCGACCGCGAAAAATGTCTCGCCGCCGGGATGAACGACTATGTCTCGAAACCAGTCGACCGCTTCGGCCTGCTGTCGACGGTCGCAAAATGGCTCGGTGGCGAAGCCCCCGTCGAAAGCGTCTCCCGAGTTGCCCAACGGGCGCGTGCCGCCGGGCGGAACGACGCGGGCAATGCCTCAGCCGATCCCGCGGCCCTGAATGGCGACAACGGGCGGGACTCGACCCTCGATCTGGATATCTTCGCCCAGCTCGCGGAGGACACCACGCCCCAGATGCTCGACAGCCTGATCCGTACTTTCATCGCCGAAACGGCCGGTCGCTTGCGCCGGATGACCGAGGCCGC
Source organism: Pseudomonadota bacterium (assembly GCA_027619995.1). Lineage (GTDB taxonomy): Bacteria > Pseudomonadota > Alphaproteobacteria > CADEGL01 > CADEGL01 > JABIRQ01. Next base: position 24,473 of record JAQCGR010000009.1, read on the forward strand.
CCCGGCCGCCGATCTCGGCGTTCTCGAGCAGGAAGCCCATGCCCTCAAGAGCAGTTCCGGCGCCTTCGGGGCCTGGCGCCTGCAGGATCAGGCGCTCGCCATGGAAATGGCCGCACGCCAGGGACAACGCGATGAGGCTCTGGGCCTTATCCGGCCGGTTCAGCTTCTCGCTCTCGAGGCCTCCCAGGCCTTGATCGAACGGGTCCAGAACTCGCCCCGGGCCGCCCAGTAGTCCTCCGGCCCGCCGTCAGTCCTCGTTTTCGGCGCGGCCCGAGCGCGGCCCTGTCTTGCCGCAATTCTCGCCCCAGCGGCGCACCGTCCCCACATCGATACCGAACAGATCGAGGACTCGTCCCAGGGTCTGGTCGATCAGTTCCTCGACCGAAGACGGTTGCGTGTACATGGCCGGGACCGGGGGATAGACGATCGCTCCGATCTCAGTCACGCGTAGCATGGACTGGAGATGTCCGGCATGGAGTGGAGTTTCGCGCACCATCAGGACGACACGGCGACGCTCCTTGAGGCAAACATCGGCAGCGCGGCTGAGCAGACCGGCGGTCACGCCGGTGGCAATTTCCGACAGGCTGCGGATCGAACACGGGGCAACAATCATGCCGGAGATCGGAAAGGATCCGCTGGCAATGGCCGCGGCGATATCTTCGTTGGCATAGGAACAATCCGCGAGCGCCCTGACTTCCGCGGCCTTTCGGCCGGTTTCATGAGCCAGGGTAATCTCGGCCGAGCGGGTCATCACCAGATGGGTCTCGACCTCCGCCTCGCGCAGCAGTTCCAGCAGACGGATTCCGTAGACGATGCCGGACGCGCCGCTGATGCCAACGATCAACCGCCGCCGCGCCGCCGTCTTCGGAGTTATCGCCATCGCCCTAATAGCCGCCCGAATAGGCGCGCTGATGTGTGCCCGCGTGCAGAAAACCGGCCAGGGACATGAAATCGAAGACCGGTCGCCCAACCGCCTGCTGGATACGCCGGGCGTATGCCGGATAGATCGCGCATTCGAGGATGAAGGCCCCCATATCGGGTGTTTCGGCGACCATATCCTCAGCCGTCTCGATCAGTTCAGCACAGAGCTTGTCGCTGTCGAGCGAGCCCCGGCCGTTCAGCACCCCCCCGCGGAATTCGGGCTTGTCCTGCATGCCGACGACGATGATCGGCGCATCCTCGGCAATCCCGGTCAGCGCCAGGATATCCGGGCGCAACCGTTCCGAATGGGCGGTGATCACCCCGATCGGGCGCCCCCCGAGCCCCGCGGCCACGAACGGAAGCTGCAGCAAACTGGACAATCCGACCGGGATATCGACGGCATCCGCGACCGCCTTTTGATACTTGATCATGAAACCGCAATTGCTGGTGATCGTCTTCACGCCGTGGCCGGCGAGTTCGCGCGCCATGGCCACGACGGCCGGTTCGAGCGTCGGATCGCAATTCGTCACGCGCTCGGCGCTCGCTCCCGGCACAGCGCGGAACAGCGCCGGGTAGTCGAAGCTGGAGGCATTGCCCATATCGCCCGGAACGCGGCACTCCACGAAATCGAGCAGCAGGACGCCAACGGCATGGCCGTAGTAATAGGCGCCCGGTCGCTTGCGGTAGACGGGCATCGCGGCCCCTTTCGTCGCCATAGGATATCCCTGTCAAGGTAGTACCGGCATCGAGAGGGGTCCAGTGAACCACATCTCTCGACCCGGACCGCGAGCAAGGCGTATCGTTCGCGGAATAGCAGTCCGCAAACGGGGGAAGACAGGAAATGAGCGACGCGCCGACCCGAGTGTCCTGCGACATCGATTTCGCCAAGGACGGCCGCCAGGCGTCCTTTCTTGCCGTTGCCAATTCGGTGAACGAATCGGCCTATGGCACGGTCACGATTCCGATCTATCAGTTCAAGAACGGAGACGGCCCGACCATCTTCCTTTCCGGCGGCGTTCACGGCGACGAATACGAAGGCCAGGTCGCCCTGCGAAAGCTGGCCCAGTCGCTCGACGTCGCGAAGATTCGCGGCCGCGTCATCGTTCTGCCCAGCATGAACCTGCCGGCGGCCCTGGCCGGCAAGCGGCTGTCGCCGATCGACGGTCTGAACCTGAACCGCATTTTCCCGGGCAAGGCCGATGGCAGCATCACCGAAACCATCGCCCATTACGTCAGCCATGTCCTGCTGCCGCTGACCGATATCCAGATCGATCTGCATTCGGGCGGCACGACGCTCGACTACATCCCCTGCATCATCATGAACGAGCAGCCCAACGATCCGGAGCGCGAGCGAAAGACCCATGAGGCGCTGATGGCCTTCGGCGCGCCCATCGCGCTGATTTCGAAGGCGCTGGATGCGACTGGGTTGTTCGAGTTCGAATGCGATGCCCGCGGCATCCTGAATCTGAACGCCGAATTGGGCGGGGCAGGCATGGTGCGCAAACATATTGTCGAAATCGCCGAGAGGGGAATTCGCAATATGCTGGTTCATTTCGGCTTTATGGAGGGAGAGATCACGGGCCCGGAGGCCTTGGGGCAGGCCCCGTCGCGCCTGATGAAGATTGCCGATCTCGACTGCTTCGTCATGGCGCCGGACGAAGGGCTTTACGAGCCGTTCATCGAACTGGCCGATACCGTCGAGGCCGGGCAGGCGATCGGCCAGGTGCATTACCTGCACCACACCGACAAGGCGCCCTGGGTGCTCCATACGAAGGCGGCAGGAACGCTGATCAACAAGCGCCCGCCGGGCAAGGTATCGCGGGGCGACAACGTCGCCATCTTCGCGACCGATACGGCCTATCCGGCAACTTAGGGCGAAACGGCATGTTGGCAGGGAGACAGGAGCACGAAATGGCACAGGTCGGAGAGAATATCGGCGGCTCGGCGGGGATCGCCGAACTGTCGGCGCATTACGATGCCGGGGTGGGTCCACTCGGCCGGATCGGCTTCGTCGCGCTCGCCAACGGCTACACGGCAGAGCATGAAGTAAACCGCATGCTACCGGAGGGCTTCGTCCTCTACATCACGCGGGTGTGGAGCGACAATTCCGTCACCTTGGGCAACCTGAAGAAGATGGAAGGCGATCTGACCCGGGCGGTGGGGATGATCCTGCCCCAGGACGATCTGGACGTGATGGTCTATTCCTGCACCTCGGGCACCGTCGCCATGGGCGAGGAAGCGGTCGCGCGGTGCATCCATGCCGCGCGTCCGGGTATGCCGGTGACCAATCCGATCACCGCCGCCCTCGCCGCCTTCGAGGCGTTGCAGGTCAAGCGCATAGCGCTACTCACCCCGTATATCTTCGAGGTGACCTCCGCGATGCGAGACTATTTCTCCGGCCGCGGACTCGAGGTCGTGACAACGGCGAATTTCAACATAGAACTCAATTCGGATATCCAGCGCGTCAGCACGGCCTCGATCTGCGACGCCGCGACCGCCCTGGACCTGGGCGATGCGGAGGCGCTGTTCATATCCTGCACGGCCCTGCGCACGGCGGAGGTCATCGACGAGATCGAAGCCGCGATCGGCAAGCCCGTGGTGACGAGCAATCAGGCCCTGGCCTGGCACGCTCTGCGGCTGGCGGGACATGACCGGGCCGAGCCCGGTTTGGGGCGGTTATTTCGCCTGTGATCCGCCCTTGGGGCCGAAGGATTTTATGGTGATGTTGAAGGCGATGGAAATCCGCTCGCCCGGCCCGTAATACGGGTTGACGTAGTGGTAGAGCCAGGCGGGAAAGACCAGCATCAAGCCGTTCTCGGGCGCGACCTTATGCTTGCCGCCGAAGGGATTGCCGGGCAGCTCGATCATATCGGCGCCCAGGCGCGGCTCGAGAAACTCGATATATCCGGTTTCGTGCGCTTCCGGGTCCGGCTGCCCGACATCGACGTAATAGACGCCCGAAAACGAGCAGCCGGGATGATTGTGAATCTTGTTGTAACCGCCCTCGCGCGAGACATTGGCCCAGGCGATGACCTGCAATTCGCCGTGCTGTGTCGCGCCTTTCTCCGCCGAGAGGATCTGTAGCATCCGGCGCGCGCCGCCCTGGATCCAACTCTTGAAGACCTGGATTCCCGGTTCCTTCCATTCCAACAGGTCGTCCTTGGAATGCCAGCCGCCGACATTGCTGCGGCGAATCCCCTCCTCCGCCGCCGCCCGGGCCAGGATGATCTCGCGCAGACGCGGATTGACCCCCTCGGCCTTAGGCGCCGGATAGCGCACGATCGGCGTCGGAAAGGCGAGGACGGAACCGTCCTTCAGCTTGATTTCAAGGGGCATGGCGGGTCGGTCGATCCAGGTAAGAAGGACGGATCGGCAGTGTCCCGCCACATCGCCGCTTTGCCAAGCCTTGCCGGCCGAATCAACAGGGACGTTGCGGCCCGGCCCCCCTTGCGCTAATCGAAGGGCCCGTCGCCGGCCGCCCAATCCGGCGCACCTATCCCATACTGATCAGAGATCGGGGGCCGCCTTGCACCGCTACCGCACCCACAACTGCAACGACCTGGGCGAAACCCATGTCGGCGAGACCGTCCGCCTGTCCGGCTGGGTCCATCGCAAGCGCGACCACGGCCAGCTCCTCTTCGTCGATCTGCGCGACCATTTCGGCATCACCCAATGCGTGATCGATGTCGGCAGCCCGCTCTTCGCCCAGGCCGACGGCTTGCGCAACGAAAGCGTGATCCGCATCGAAGGCCCGGTCGTCGCCCGCTCCGCCGAGACGATCAATGATGGCCTCGCCACCGGCCGGATCGAAGTCCGCATCGCGGATCTCGAAGTGCTTTCCGCGGCCGAGACCCTGCCTTTCCCGGTCAACAGCGATGCCGACTATCCCGAGGATATGCGGCTGCGCTATCGCTTCCTCGACCTGCGGCGCGATCAGAACCACCGCAACATCATCCTGCGCGCCAAGATCGTCGACAGCATCCGCAAGCGCATGGTCCAGCAGAGCTTCCAGGAGTTCCAGACACCGATCCTGACCGCGACATCGCCCGAGGGCGCGCGCGACTTCCTGGTGCCCAGCCGCCTTCATCCGGGCAAGTTCTACGCCCTGCCCCAAGCCCCGCAGCAGTTCAAACAGCTCATCATGTGCTCGGGATTCGACCGCTATTTCCAGATCGCGCCCTGCTTCCGCGACGAGGACAGCCGCGCCGACCGGTCGCCGGGCGAGTTCTATCAACTCGACCTCGAGATGGCCTTCGTCGAGGAAGACGACGTGCTGACGGCGATCGAGCCCGTGCTGCACGGCGTCTACGAGGAATTCTCGGACTCGGCCATCACGCCGATGCCCTGGCCCCGGATCCCCTACGCCGAATCCATGCTGAAATACGGCAACGACAAGCCCGACCTGCGCAACCCGCTGATCATTTCGGATGTGACCGAGGCGTTCCGCGGCTCCGATTTCAAGGTCTTCGCCGGTCAGATCGAAAAGGGCGCGGTCGTGCGCGCCGTGCCCGCGCCGAAGGTCCAGGATCGGCCCCGGTCCTTCTTCGACAAGATGAACGACTGGGCGCGCGACCAGGGGGCCCCGGGCATGGGCTGGATCGTGTTTGAGAATGGCGGCGGGCGCGGCCCGATCGCCAAGAACCTGAGCGACGAACGCCTGGCCCTGCTGAAGGAATTGGCGGGAGTCGGTGAAGGCGATGCCCTGTTCTTTGCCTGCGACCGCGAAGGCGGCGCCGCGCGTCTGGCCGGCCAGGCCCGCGACAAGGTTGGCCGCGATCTCGACCTGCTCGAGAAGGACGCCTTCCGCTTCTGCTGGGTTATCGACTACCCGATGTACGAGATGGACGAGGAAACCGGCAAGATCGATTTCAGCCACAACCCCTTCTCCATGCCCCAGGGTGGCCTCGAATCCCTGGAAACCAAGGAGCCGCTCGACATCCTGGCCCATCAATACGACGTCGTCTGCAACGGGGTCGAGCTGGGCAGCGGCGCGATTCGGAACCATCTGCCGGACGTGATGGTCAAGGCCTTCGGGATCGTCGGCTACGGACCAGAGACGGTGGAAAAGAGCTTCCCGGCCCTGCTGAATGCCTTCAAATACGGCGCACCGCCCCATGGCGGGCTGGCCCCGGGCATCGACCGCATGGTGATGCAGATCGCCGACCTGCCGAATATCCGCGAAGGTATCCTCTTCCCCATGAACCAGCGGGCCGAGGACCTGTTGATGGGCGCGCCGGCAGTGCCGGAAGCCAAGCAGCTCGAAGAACTGCATATCCGCGTCCATCTGCCGCCGGAGTTGCTCGAAACGCCGCCGGCGAAGGAATAGCCGAAGGCGAGGTCAGGCGGCCGCCGGGCGATTCAGATCGCCGCGCCGCAGGGCGCGGCCCGGCCTGTCGCCGGTATGCGCCCCGTCCCGCCAGACGACCCGCCCGTTCACCATGACCATGGCGATCCCTTCGGCCGGGCGTTTGGGATCGTCGAAGGTCGCCTTGTCGAGCACCGTGTCGGGATCGAACAGGACCAGGTCCGCATAGGCCCCTTCCCGCACCATGCCTCGATCCTTGAGGCCGAAGCGTTCCGCCGGATAGGCGGTCATCCGGCGCACCGCCTCCTCCAATTCGAACAGGCCCAGATCGCGGCAATAATGGCCGAGCACCCGCGGAAAAGTGCCCCAGAGCCGCGGATGGGGGTGGGTGTCGTTGGGCAGGCCGTCCGACCCGATCATCGCGCGGGGATGGGACAGAATGCCCCGCACATCCTCCTCATCCATGGAGAAATAGATCGCGCCGGCGGGTTGCAGACGGTCGATCGCCTCATCCACTGAACAGCCGAGTTCCGCCGCGACGTCTTCCAGATCACGGCCCTGGGCCGAAGGCATGGGCACCGACCATGAAACCATGATGCGCTGGGCCTTGGCGCAGAAATCCCGCAACAGCACGGTCGAGGACGCGGTGTAGGGATAGACGTCCAGCGCGACCGGCTGATGCCGGGCCGCCGCATCGATATGGCGCAAGGTTTCCGGGCTGCGCCCGAAATTCTTGATGCCATGGACCTTGTGGTGGGAGATGACGACGGGCACCCCCGTCTCGCGCCCGATCAGGAAGGATTCATCCAGCGCTTCCATCACATGTTCGCCTTCGTCGCGCATATGGGTGCAGTAGAGCGCGCCGTAGTCGGTGAGGGCCCTGGCGATGCCGATGATTTCCTCGGTCGGCGCGGCCGCCGCCGGCGGATAGTTGAGCCCCGTGCTGAAACCCACGGAGCCCGCCTCCAGGGATTCGGCCAGGCGATCGCGCATGGCGGCGATTTCCGCTTCGGTCGCCGGACGATCCAGCCTGTCCATGAGGCCGACCCTCAAGGTCGAATGGCCGGTCAGGCAGGCGGCGTTCAATGACGCCGGGTCTTTGTCCAAGCCGTCCAGGAAATCGACGAAACCGGCGAAACGCCATTGCCCGTCGCCGGCGACGAGGTCGAGCGGCGGCGGCGGGCGGCCTTCGATCGCCAAGGGCGCCAGGCTCACCCCGCAATTGCCGACGACCACCGTCGTCACGCCCTGGCTGACCTTGGGCGTCATCTCCGGCGTGTTCAGCAGGGCGTAATCGTCATGGGTATGAACGTCGATGAACCCGGGTGCGAGGACGAGACCCCCCCCGTCGATCTCGCGGCCGGCGGCAATATCCGCCAGATCGCCGACCGCCACGATACGGTCGTCGCGGATCGCCACATCGGCGCGGCGGCGCGGCGCACCGCTGCCGTCGATCAGATCCGCGCCGCGGATCAGGATATCGCAGGATTGGGGAAGGGCTGTATCGGCCATGGGGTCACCTCCGGCCGATACTCTAGCCGAGGTGCTCACGCCGATCAGTACGCGAATGGCAGGAAATTGTAGGATGGGAGGGAGAGAGAGGGAGGAAAGCATGAGCCAACGCTGGACGCATCGGCCGGAAGGGTCGAATTGGGGAGATTTCGGTCCGGATGACCAATTGGGCCGCCTAAACCTGCTGACACCGGAGAAGGTGTTGCAGGGGGTCTCGGAGGTAAAGGAAGGCCGCGTCTTCTGCCTCAGCCTGCCGCTCGATTATCCGGGCGGGAACCTGTTGAGTCCGGGCCGCCATCCGCCGGAACTGCGCGCCGCGATGCGCGACGGCGAGCCCTTCATGAACTACCCCTTGAGCCAGCGCGACCCGCATTTCACCGATTTGGTCTGCGACGATATGGCGCTGATCCACCTGCAATATTCGAGTCAGTGGGATTCCCTCGCCCATATGGGCAGCCGGTTCGACGCCGATGGTGACGGCGAGGCCGAGATGGTCTTCTACAACGGCTACCGCGCGGGCGAGCATGTCCTGGGGCCAACCACGGAACCCGGCCCCGCGGCCCTGGCCCTGGGCATCGAGACCATGGCCCAAACGGGCGCTCAGGGCCGCGGCGTGCTTGTCGACCTGCACGCCCATTTCGGGCGCGCGCGGGAACTGGTCGGCTACGACAAATTGATGCGGGTGATGGAGGACGATTCGGTCACGGTCGAGAGCGGCGACATGCTCTGCCTGCATACCGGCTTCGGCGCGATGCTGCTCGAACTCGACCGCAAGCCCGATTGGGACAGCCTGCACAACTCATGCAGCGTGCTCGACGGCCATGACGAGCGCCTGCGCCAATGGATCACGGAGAGCGGCATCGCCACGATCTGCACGGACAATTTCGCCGTGGAGGAATATCCCAAGGTCAGCGAGAAATTGTTTCTCGACCACCATCAGGCGGCCTATCCGCTGCACGAG
>JAQCGR010000210.1 GCA_027619995.1 Pseudomonadota bacterium
CCCACAGAATGCCAAAACTACTTCGCCGCAGCCGGATATGACCAAGAGTGATCGGAAAATGCTCTAGATTAAGTCGAACCAAGAAAAATCACCCACAACATCTTGGAATACCCAGAGTTTTACTATCTAAACCCATTGACACCCATCAAATCCCATGATATCCCAAAAAATCCCAGCCTGAACTTTGCCCCTGTGTATCGCGAAGAGGGCGGGCCGGGGTGATGACTAGAGGCTTCAAGCGGGCACGGAGGATTCGGAAGACCAATGGCGCTCTTCCTGTCCACCTTCACGAACAAGGTCGATAAAAAGGGACGAGTCTCGGTCCCTTCGCCCTTCCGTACGGCGTTGGTCGGGCAGAATTTCAACGGTCTCGTCGCCTTTCGCTCCTATCGCCTGCCCGCAATCGAGGGGCTCGACATGGCGCGCATGGAGCAATTCTCCGAAAGCACCGATTCGCTCGATCTTTTCTCCGAGGAGCATGAAGACATCACCGCAACGATCTTCGCCGACGCCGTTCAACTGCCTTTCGATGGCGAAGGCCGGATCGTTCTGCCCGGAAACCTGGTCGACCATGCCGGGATCGGCGAGACCGCGACTTTCGTCGGACGCGGCCGCACCTTCCAGATTTGGGAGCCCGAGCGCTTCCAGGAATTCCAGGACAAGGCCCGGCAACGCGCCCGTGATCAGGGGCTGACCCTTCGCTTGAAGCCTGGCCAGGACAGCGGTCAATGAGCGCGCGCGGTGGCCATATCCCGGTGATGCTGGATGAGGTCCTGGGCCATCTCGGGCCCCGCGACGGCGCGATCTATATCGACGCAACCTTCGGCGCCGGCGGCTATACAAACGCCATCCTGGATGCCGCGGCCTGCACCGTCTGGGCGATCGACCGGGATCCCGACGCCGTTTCCGCCGGTCAGGCCCTGGTCTCGGCCTATGGCGGGCGGCTCACGGTTCTGGCCGGGCGTTTCGGCGAGATGGACGGGTTGCTCCAAGCCCATGGCATCGAGCGCGCGGACGGCGTCGTCCTCGATCTGGGCACCTCGTCGATGCAGATCGACACGCCCGGCAGAGGCTTCTCCTTCCGATTCGACGGGCCGCTCGACATGCGCATGGAGCAGGACGGCCCTCAGGCATCGGATATCGTCAACACGGCGAGCGAATACGAGCTGACCACGATCATCCGCCAGTATGGCGAGGAACGGTACGCCCGGCGCGTCGCCCGTGCGATCGTCCGCGTCCGCGCCGAGACGCCGATCGAGACCACTGGCGCCCTGGCCGAGATCGTGCGCGCGGCGGTCCCGCGGGGCCGGCCCGATCGCGACCGCATCGACCCCGCGACCCGGACCTTTCAGGCCCTGCGCATCGCGACCAACGACGAACTGGACGAGATAGATCGCGGCCTTGCCGCGGCCGAGGCGCTGCTGGCGCCCGGCGGTATTCTTATCGTGGTCTCCTTCCACTCTCTCGAAGACAAGCGGGTAAAGGACTTTCTAAAAACCCGCAGCGGCGGCGCATCGCGGCCCTCCCGTTACCTCCCGTCGGGAGACGCAGGCGCCGCCGCACCAACTTTCGATATCCTGACCCGCCGGCCGGAACGGCCAGGCGAGCAGGAAGTCGCCCGCAATCCGCGTGCGCGCTCGGCCCGGCTCCGCGCCGGCCGCCGGACCGCGGCACCGGCCTGGACGAATGCGGCGACGGCCGCCGGAGGCGGCGCATGATTCGCGGCACCTCCATCGCGATCGTCGCCCTGATCGGCCTGATCGGCGTCGGCCTCTTCCACCTGACCCATGAGGTCCGGGAGTTGGAGGACGAACTGGCGCGCCTCAACCGCGATATCCTCGCCGAGCAGGAGGCGACCCACGTTCTGAAGGCGGAATGGAGCTATCTCAACCGGCCGGACCGCCTGGAAGAACTCAATCTGCGGCACCTCCAGCTCGGTGGCATGGACGGTGCGCGGGTCCTGCGGATTTCCGATCTGCCGTTCCGCCCCTTGCTCGACGACGGGCCCGAAGCCGCTGGCGACACCGCCATGCCGGAATCCATACCGCTGCCCGCGCTGCCCGATCCGGGCAGGGATCCGAAAAAGCATCAAGCCCCCAAAGAACATCAAGCCACGGCCCCGGTCCCGACCGGCCGCCCGATCCTGGCCAGCGTTGAGGTGACCCAATGATTCGCCGCCGCAAGACGTCCAGCCACCGCAAGCCGCTGCCGCCGGTCGCGCTCCGCCACGGCCGGATCGAGATGGAAGGCACCGCGAAACAGGCGATCGAGACCGGGCGCACCAGGCTGGTGATCGCCGGCGCGATTTTCGCCCTGGCCTTCGCCACGGTAGGCGCCCGCCTCATCGATCTCGCCATCCTGACCGACGGCAACGAGCCACGTATCGCCCATTCGCCGGCCATCGAGCGCTTCACGACGGAGCGCGCCGATATCCGAGATCGGAACGGCGAGCTTCTGGCGACCAGTCTGATCACCGCTTCGCTCTATGCCGATCCGGCGCTCGTCCTCGACGTCGACGAGGCCGCGCGCGACCTCGCCATGGTCCTGCCCGAACTGAGCGAGGCGTCGATCCGGGCCAAACTTTCGACCACGGGCCGCTTCGTATGGCTGCGCCGCAACCTGACGCCGCGCCAGGTCTACGACGTCAATCGCCTGGGCCTTCCCGGCCTCGCCTTCCAGCGCGAAGAGCGCCGCGTCTATCCGCACGGCTCGCTCGCCTCCCATATCCTGGGCTTCACCAATATCGACAACCGCGGCCTCACCGGTGTCGAACGGAAGTTCGACGACATCCTGATCGGCGGCTCCGGTCCGCTGGATCTGTCGCTCGATATGCGGGTTCAGTACATCCTGGAAGAGGAACTGGCCGCCGCCCAGCAGGAGTTCAGCGCCATCGGCGCCGCCGGGATCGTGATGGACGTCGTGACGGGCGAGGTCCTGGCCATGGCTTCCCTGCCCGGCTTCGACCCCAACCACCCGATCGACGGGGCCGACGACACCCGCTTCAACCGGGCGACGCTCGGCGTCTACGAAATGGGCTCGACCTTCAAGATCTTCACCACCGCCATGGCCCTCGACGCCGGCACGGTGACGATGCGCGGCGGCTATGACGCGACCAACCCGATCCGGGTCGCGCGCTTCACCATCAGCGACTTCCACGCCAAGAAGCGCTGGCTCTCGGTCCCCGAGATCTTCATGTATTCGTCGAATATCGGCGCCGCGAAGATGGCATTGGATGTCGGCTCCGAAGGGCAGCAGGCTTTCCTGCGCGGCCTCGGCCTCCTGACTCCTTCCTCGATCGAACTGCCCGAAGTCGGCGCGCCGATGATTCCCTCGCCATGGCGCGAGATCAACACCATGACCGTGTCCTTCGGGCATGGCGTGGCGGTCAGCCCGGTCCAACTCGCCAGCGCGGTTTCCACCGTGGTCAACGGCGGCCTGGCCGTCCCGGCGACGATTCTCAAGCGCGCGCCGAACGATCCGATTCCCTTGCGCCGCGCCGTCTCCGCCGAAACCTCCGAGAACATGCGCCGCCTGCTCCGCCTCGTCGTCACCGAAGGCACGGGCAAGAACGCCGAAGCGCAAGGCTATCTGGTCGGCGGCAAGACCGGCACGGCCGAGAAGCTCGGCGCGGGCGGCGGTTATCAGCGGCGCGCCCTGCTCTCCTCCTTCGTCGGCGCGTTTCCGATGAACGATCCGCGCTATGTCGTGCTCGCCGTCCTCGACGAGCCCAAAGGCACCAAAGCGACCCATGGCTACGCCACCGGCGGCTGGGTCGCGGCCCCCGTGGTCGGCAAGGTCGTCACGCGTATGGCGTCCGTCATCGGGGTGAATCCGTTGGACGAGAACGCACCCGAGATTCGAGAGGCCTTCGCGGTCGAACTCAATCCGCGGGGAACCACGCTTGCGTCTTATTGATCTGGCCGGGGGAGTGGAGCAGGGAGTGCAAGTCGATCCGGCGCTGGCAAATCTAGATATTCGCGGTCTCGCGGCGGATTCCCGTTCTGTCGAGCCGGGTTTCCTGTTCGCCGCGATTCCCGGCAGCCGGACCGACGGACGCGCCTTCATCGAAGACGCCATCGCGCGCGGAGCGGTCGCGGTGCTCGCGCCGCCCGGCACAGGCGCGGAGAGGGCCGACGGAAGGATACCCTACCTGCTCGACGAGAACCCGCGCCGCCGCCTCGCCCTGATGGCGGCGCGCTTCTTTGGCTGCCAGCCCGAGAAGGTCGCCGCCGTCACCGGAACCAACGGCAAGACCTCGGTCGTCAGTTTCACGCGCCAGATCTGGGCCGCGCTCGGCAAGCCCGCGGCGAGCCTCGGCACTCTCGGCCTCGAGGGCATGGGCGAAGAGACACTGGCGGGCCTGACCACGCCCGACCCGATCGCTCTGCATCGTATGCTCGCGGAAATCGCCGATGCCGGAATCTCTCGCCTGGCGCTCGAGGCGTCGAGTCATGGCCTCGACCAGTTTCGCCTGGACGGAGTTCGCGTGACCGCGGCGGCCTTCACCAATCTGACCCGCGACCATCTCGACTATCACGTCACGGCGACGGCCTATCTGGCCGCGAAGGCGCGCCTTTTCAGTGAGGTCATGGCGCCGGGCGGCCATGCGGTGCTCAACGCCGACACGCCGGAATGTGCGGTGCTGTCCGCCTTGTGCCGCGAACATGGCCATAAGGTGGTGACCTACGGCCATGCCGGCCGGGATCTGCGTCTGATCGCCATCGAGCCCAGCCCCGAAGGCCAACGCCTCTCGATCGAGATTCTGGGCGCGCGCCACGAGATCGATTTACCCCTGGTCGGCGGTTTCCAGGCCAGCAACGCCCTTTGCGCTCTGGCCCTGGTCCTTTCGGACGAGGTCGAGGCGGTAGCGGCTGTCGAGGCCCTCGGCCATCTGCGGCCCGTCCGCGGACGGTTGGAGCGGGCGGCGCAGGTCATCGGCGGCGGCATCGTCTATGTCGACTACGCCCATACGCCCGACGCCCTTTCGAGCGTGCTTCAGGCGCTGCGCCCCCATGCCAAGGGCCGTCTGGTGGTGGTTTTCGGCTGCGGCGGCGATCGCGATCCGGGAAAACGCCCCGAGATGGGTGCGATCGCGGAGGCCCTGGCCGACAGGATCATCGTCACCGACGACAATCCGCGCAACGAGGACCCCGAGTCGATCCGCCAGGCGGTTCTCGCCGCCTGCCCTTCGGCGGTCGAGATCGGCGACCGCGAGGTGGCGATCCGCAAGGCGATTGCCGATCTCGAAGACGGCGACGTGCTGGTTCTCGCGGGCAAGGGCCATGAGAGCGGCCAGATCGTCGGCGATACCGTGCGGCCCTTCGACGATGCCGAAACCGCCCGCCGCATGGCGAACGATCGCGCCCGCACCGAAAGGCGCGCGCCATGAACCGGACCCTCTGGACATCCGAAGACGCGGCGCAGGCGACGGCCGGGACGGCCACCATGCCCTTCGCCTCGAGCGGCATCTCCATCGACACCCGCAGCCTGCAGCGCGGCGATCTGTTTATCGCCCTGCGCGGGCCCAATCACGACGGCCATGACTACGTGTCGGACGCCTTCGCCCGCCGCGCGGCGGCGGCGATGGTCGAACATGCGCCGGGCGATCTGCCTGCGACCGGTCCGTTGATCGAGGTCGGCGATACGCGCGAGGGCCTCTACGCCTTGGCCCGCGCCGCCCGCCGGCGCAGCCGGGCGCGCATCACCGCCGTCACCGGCAGCGTGGGCAAGACCGGCACCAAGGAAACCCTGGGCGCGGTGCTCGCGGCCCAGGCGCCGACCGCCCTCAGCCTTGGGAATCTCAACAACGATATCGGCGTGCCGCTGAGCCTGGCGCGCATGCCGGCGGACGCGACTTACGGCGTCTTCGAGATCGGCATGAACCATGCCGGCGAGATCGAGC
>JAQCGR010000211.1 GCA_027619995.1 Pseudomonadota bacterium
GCCTATGTCACCCTCGAACCCTGCTGCCATACCGGCAAGACGCCACCCTGCACCGAAGCCCTGAAAGCTGCGGGGATCGCAAGGGTCGTCGTGGCGATGACCGATCCGGACGAGCGGGTTTCCGGTCAGGGCCTCAAGGCCCTGGAAGCTGCCGGTATCGCCGTCGAATGCGGGTTGGGCGGGGCCGAGGCGGCCGAAATCAACGCCGGCTATATCCTCCACCGGACCGAGGGGCGGCCGCTCGTCACCCTCAAGCTCGCGACCAGCCTGGACGGGCGGATCGCGACCCATCGGGGCGAAAGCAAATGGATCACCGGGGATGAGGCGCGCGCCGCGGCCCATCTCCTGCGCGCGCGCCACGATGCGATCATGGTCGGCATCGGCACGGCGACCGAGGACGACCCGATGCTCGACTGCCGGCTGCCCGGACTCGATGGCCGCTCGCCCCTGCGCGTCGTGCTCGACGGCCATCTCCGCCTGCCGCTGACCAATCGGATGGTGGCGACGGCGCGGGAATTGCCGACCTGGCTGATCACCCGCGAGGGCGGGGACGAGGGGCGTAAGGATCTGCTCGCCGAGGCGGGAGTCGAAATTTTCGAAATGCCGGCCGATACCGAGGAACGTCCGCCCCTTCCTGAAATCCTCGCCCTCCTGGGCGAGGGCGGCGTGACCCGTCTTCTGGTCGAAGGCGGCAGCCATCTGGCGGCGGCTATCATGGCCGAGGATCTGGTCGACCGGATCGAATGGTTTCGTGCACCCATGGTGATGGGCGGGGACGGTGTGCCCGCGATCCAACCCTTCGGTGTCGACCGTCTGGCCGAGGCGCGACGCTACACGCGGACAAATATTCAGCATCCCGGCGTCGATCTGCTGGAAAGCCTGCGCCGCGGCGACTAGGCTGCCGCCCATGTTCACTGGGATTGTAACGGACCTCGGCCGGGTGCGCCGGATCGAGCGGGGCGGCGACACGCGCGTCGAGATCGCCACCGGCTATGACACGGTCGGCATCGCCATCGGTGCGTCGATCGCCTGCAGCGGCGCCTGCCTGACGGCGATCGAGACCGGGCCAGGCTGGTTCGCGGTCGAGGTTTCGGCCGAGACCTTTGCCTGCACTAATCTGGGTGCCTGGACCGAGGACTCGCCTGTCAATCTGGAGCGCAGCCTCGCCCTGTCCGCCGAATTGGGCGGCCATATCGTGCTGGGCCATGTCGACGGCCTGGCCAAGGTCGAAAGCATCGAGCCGGAGGGTGACAGTCTGCGTTTCGTCTTCGCCGTCCCCGCCGCCCTGGCCCGGTTCATCGCGGCCAAGGGCTCGGTCGCGCTGGACGGCGTTTCGCTGACCGTGAACGTGATCGAGGACCTGCCGGACGGGCGCGCCCGCTTCGGCGTCAACGTCATTCCGCACACCCAAGCGGTCACCACCTTCGGTGCCATGCGGCCCGGCCATGCCGTCAACCTTGAGGTCGACCTGCTGGCGCGCTATACGGCCCGCCTTATGGAGCGCGAATGAACGCCGCAGACACATCCTATCTTTCATCGGTCGACGAGGTCGTCGAGGACGCCCGCAACGGCCGTATGGTGATTCTCGTCGACGACGAGGATCGCGAGAACGAAGGCGATCTCTTTATCCCGGCGCAGATGGCGACGCCGACGGCCATCAATTTCATGGCCAAGCATGGCCGCGGTCTGATCTGCCTGACCCTGACCGAAGAGCGGGTGCGCCGCCTCAACCTGCCGCTCATGGCGCAGAACAACCGCACCCGACATCAGACCGCCTTCACCGTCTCGATCGAGGCGCGCGAGGGCGTCTCAACCGGTATTTCCACGGCGGACCGGGCGCATACCATCGCGGCCGCCATCGACCCGTCGAAGAGCGCCGCCGATATCGTCACCCCCGGCCATGTCTTTCCGCTGGTCGCGCGGGATGGCGGCGTGCTGGTCCGCACGGGCCATACCGAGGCCTCGGTCGATATCGCGCGGATGGCGGGCCTGACCCCGGCCGGCGTGATCTGCGAGATCATGAACGACGACGGCACGATGGCGCGCATGCCGGACCTGATTGCGTTCAGCCAGCATCACGGCCTCAAGATAGCGACCATCGCCGATCTGATCGCCTATCGCCGGCGCAACGAGCGGATCGTCGACCGCCTGGTCGAAACCCCCTTCGTCAGCCGCTACGGCGGCGATTTCCGCATGATCGTCTATATCAACCGCGTCACCTATGCCGAGCATGTGGCACTGGTGAAGGGCGATCTGGACGCGCCCGGGCCGGTGCTCGTCCGCATGCATGCGCTCAACATCCTCTCCGACGTCCTGGGCGAGGCGACAGAGGGCCGGGGCGGCGAGCTTGAGACCGCAATGCGTATGATCGATGACGCGGGGCGCGGGGTGATCGTGCTGATCCGCGAGCCAATGCCGACCAGCCTGTCCGACCGGGTCAGGGCCAAGGTCGATACGGAACGGCGCAACGGGCCGCAATTGCGCGATTACGGCGTTGGTGCGCAAATCCTGCTCGATCTCGGCGTGAGCGAGATGGTGCTGCTGTCTAACACCGAGCGCACCATCGTCGGTCTCGAGGGCTATGGTTTGAGGGTGGTCGGCCGCGAACCGATCCCGCCCGTGGAATGAGGATCGGCCGGTGAGCGAACTTCCCCATATCATGATCGTCGAGGCGCCGTATTACACGGAGATCGCCGCGGCCTTGCGCAAGGGTGCCCTTCGCGTGCTCGACACCGCCGGTGCGAGCCATGAAAGCTTTACCGTGCCTGGCGCCTTCGAGATTCCGGCGGCCATTCGGTTCGCCCTGCGCTCGCGCGATTTCTCGACCCGTGGCCGGCGCTTCGATGGCTATGTCGCCCTGGGCTGCGTGATTCGCGGCGAGACCTCGCATTACGACTATGTCTGCGGCGAAAGTGCGCGCGGGCTGCAGGATCTGGCCCTGAACCACACCCTGGCGATCGGCTTCGGCATCCTGACCGTGGAGAACGAGGAGCAGGCCTGGGCCCGGGCCGATCCCGAGCGGCGCGACAAGGGCGGCGAGGCGGCGCGCGCCTGTCTCGAGATGATCGCGTTGAAGAAGGCCTTCGGGCTCTTCCCGCGCTGATCGCCCCGATGGATCAACCAGACGACAGTTCCGAGAATTCGCCCAAGACCGTCCGGCGCGACACCCGCCGTGCCGCCCGTCTGGCGGCGGTGCAGGCGCTTTACGAGATCGACCTCATCGGCGTGACTCCCAAGGAGGTTCTGGCCGAATTCGATCGCCGGGGCAGCGGCGGGATGCTGGAGGACGGTGCGCTTCTGGCGGCCGACCGGCCGATGTTTGCCCGCATCGTCAAGGGCGTCTTCGGGCGCGGCAAGGACCTGGACGAAATGCTCGACCGGGTTCTGTCCGAGGGCTGGACGGTGGCGCGGCTCGAAGTCCTGCTGCGCGCGATCCTGCGCTCCGGCGCTTTCGAACTGCTGGCCCGGCCGGACGTGCCGGTGCGGGTCGTCGTCTCCGAATATGTCGGCATCGCCCATGCCTTCCTCAACGACAAGGAAACCGGGATGGTCAACGGCGTGCTCGACCGTCTGGCCCGCCATCTTCGCCCGGCTGAGATGGGTGAGGGCGACCCGGAGGCGGAATCGGGCGAGGAAGAGCCGGGCAATGGCCCAACCACATCGACCGGGTGAGTTCGATCTCATCGCGCGCTATTTCGCCCCTCTCGCGGCGGGCGAGGCGGGCGCTTTCGGCCTGACCGACGACGCCGCGGTCCTTATCCCCAGCCCGGGTTGCTCGATTGTCGCGACGGCCGATGCCATGGTCGCGGGCGTACATTTTCTGCCCGACGACCCGCCGGACCTGATCGCGCGCAAGCTGTTGCGCGTCAATCTCTCGGATCTCGCGGCGATGGGCGCGCGGCCCCGCGCCTATCTGTTGACCACCGCCTTTCCGGCCGCGATCGACGATGCCTGGCTCGCCGCCTTTGCCGAAGGTCTGGCGGCCGACCAGGCCGAGTTCGGCATCCATCTGCTGGGCGGCGACACGGTCTCGACACCCGGCCCGCTGACCCTCTCCCTGACGGCGCTGGGCGAGGCCAGGGACGGTGCGGTGCTGCGCCGGTCCGGGGCGAAGCCCGGCGACACCGTCTATGTGACCGGAACGATCGGCGACGCGGCCCTGGGCCTGGACAGCCTGCGCGGCCATCTGGGCGGGTTGGGACCGCGTCAGACCGAATATCTTGCCGGCCGCTACCGCCTGCCGCAGCCCCGCACTCCCTGCGGCCCCCGTCTCCTGGGCCTGGCCCATGCCGCGCTCGACGTCTCGGACGGGCTGGTCGGCGATCTCGGCCATATCTGCAAGGCCTCGGGTCTGGCGGCGGTGATCGAGGCCGCGCGCGTGCCGACCTCTGAGGCGGCGGACGAGGCTTTGGCCGCCGATCCCGAACTCCTGACCCGAATCCTGACCGGCGGCGACGATTACGAGCTTCTGTTCACGGCGCCGCCGGACGCGGCTGCGGCAGTCGCGGCGCTGGGCGCCGAGCTTGGCCTGGCCATCACCGCGATCGGCCGCTGCGAGGCCGGACAGGGGGTGCGCGCCGTCGATCGGGACGGCGCGGTGCTGGATGGCTTGGGCGAGGGCGGCTGGCGCCACGGCTAGCGGGTCATCGAAACCCGCGCGAGCGCGCGTCTCGAAGGATGATTGGCGCGGGGTTTCCTGTTTTGGCCGTTTACATCTTGTTCAGCCGGCGGGACTAGGCTCGCTGACGCGCATTCCCCCGCCCGCCGGATCGAGGCCCATGAAGAAACTCCTGTTCGTCCTCGTCGGCCTGCTCGGATTGGGCGGTGCTGGCTATGGCGCCTGGACCTTCCTGGCCGCTGCGCCTCCCGAACCGGCGGGGGCGGCGATGGAACGGCCGCAATTCGTGCGCATCGACAATCTGATCATCCCGGTGATCCGCCGCGACCGGGTCGAGCGCCATGTCTCCCTGAGTGTTGCCCTGGAGGTGCGCGATGCCGAGAATCGGCGTGCGGTGCAGCGCGCTCTGCCGCGTCTGCGCCATGCCTTCATCGTCGATCTGAATGGCTATCTCCGGATGCTCAAATCCGAGGACAATCCCTATTTCCTCCTGACCGTGAAGCGCCGGCTCTTGAAGATCGGCGCGACCGTGGTCGGCCCCGGCATGATCGATGCCGTCCTGGTCCAGCAATCCAGCGAGCGCGAGTTGCTGTAGCGGTTTTGGGCGCGGCGGTTGCTTTTGTGACCCCTTCATTGCATTGCGGAAGTGTTTCTGGCATGGTCCCGCGCGATTTTGCGGCGCCCCGGGGGCGCGCGGCCGGAGTCCGATAATTGGGACCCGGAGGCGCGGAAACGAACGGGTGCCAGATCGACTTCATGAGACGGAAGGGGTGGTTATGATCGAATGGCTGATTCTGGCGTGCGGCGCCCTCGCGGTGCTGTACGGCCTTGTCGCCAGCCGGAGTGTTTTGGCGGCCGATGCGGGCAACGAAAGAATGCAGGAGATCGCGAAGGCGATCCAAGTCGGGGCCAAGGCCTATCTGAACCGGCAATACCGGGCCATCGCCATGGTCGGCGTGGTGGTCTGCGTGATCCTGGGCCTGTTTCTCGGCCAATGGGTCGCGATCGGCTTCCTGATCGGCGCCATCCTGTCGGGCGCGACTGGCTATATCGGCATGAATGTCAGCGTCCGGGCCAATGTCCGCACGGCCGAGGCCGCGCGCAAGGGCATCGCCCCCGCGCTGGCCATCGCCTTCAAGTCGGGCGCCATCACCGGCATGCTGGTGGTCGGCCTCGGCCTGCTCGGCGTCGCCGGCTACTACTTCTTTCTGTCGGGCACGATGGGCCTGACCGACCCCGCCCCCAACGAGCCGCTCGTCGGCCTCAGCTTCG
>JAQCGR010000212.1 GCA_027619995.1 Pseudomonadota bacterium
CCGGCAGCATCGAGAAGGATGTCCCGCGTCTGCCTCGCGCGCTGCGCAGCGGAACACAGCACGAGGTCCGGCAGCTTGTCCTGGGCGAGTAGATAGCGGCCCACCGCCGCGGCTTCCTCCCGCCCGGCTTCGGACAAGGCAGGATCGGCCAGTCCGGGGACGGCCGCGTAGGTTGCATGGCGGAGGAGAAGGAGACGACGCATGGCGCCTGGATCATGCTGCAAGCCACTCGCCATGGCCAGCCGATCCGGCAAATTCGCGCTGAATTGTGTGGCGGTGGGAGCCTGTATAGATTGCGGAGATCGCATTCGGCGCAGCGACGCGAGCGAATTCCGATCCCATGGAAAATGAGATTGAACTGAAGCCGCGTTTGGCGCCGGATTCCGCCAACCGTGTGTTGCGGACGCCGGCGTTGCGCGGGTTGCGCGAGGGCCAATCCCGCACCAGGCGTTTGGTATCGGTCTATTTTGACACGCCGGATTGCGCCTTCGCTGCGCGCGGCGTGGCACTGCGCATACGGCGTACCGGCCGCGCCCGGGTTCAGACGGTCAAGGGCAAGCTGACCGACGGCAATGGCGGCAGCCTGCAACGCCATGCCGAATGGACGACGGATGTCTCGGGCGACCTGCCGGAACTGCACAAGATTACCGATAGAAAGTTGCGCGAGGTCCTGTTCAAACGCGCCGCCAAGAACGGGTTGTGCGAGGTCTTCCGGACCGTGATCGAGCGCCGGACCGTGCCGCTTGTCTTTGAGGAAACGCATATCGAACTGGCCTTCGACCGTGGCACCGTTTGTTCGGGCGAGCGGGAGGAGGCGATCTGCGAGGTCGAACTCGAGCTTCTGGAGGGCGATCCGACCCGGCTATACGATCTGGCCTTGCTGCTGGCTGCGGAATTGCCGCTCTCAGTCGAGCATCGCACGAAATCGGCTCGGGGTTATGGCTTGTACAACGGCACGGCCCCCAGGCCCGCGCGGGCCGGAAAGCTCAAGCTGGCCCCCGCCATGACCGTGTGGGAGGGCTTCGTCTCCATCGCGCGCGATTGTCTGACCCAGCTTCAGGCCAACGAGGCCCCCGTGCTGGCGGGCGAGGATCCGGAGGGCATCCATCAGGCGCGCATTGCCGTGCGGCGGTTGCGCGCCGCCTTGTCCGCTTTCGAAAGCGTGTTGGCGCCGGCGGAACTGGAACTGTTCTCGGGCGAAATGCGGTGGCTTCAGCAATGCCTCGGCCCGGCGCGGGATTGGGATGTACTGATCGGCGAATCCTTGAATCCGTTGGCTGCCGAAATAGGCCATAACGACGGCCTGGGCGAACTCCTGGCGAGAGTCGAGGCCGAGCGGGAGGAGGCTTGCCGCGCCGCACGGGACGTTTTGCGAACGGAACGCTATGCCAAGTTTCAACTGCGTCTCGAACGATGGCTGGACAGTGGAGGATCCGGCCTCGGCGCCGGTCCGCTCCGGCCTTTCGCGGTTCAGGTCATGGACAGATACGACAGGACGCTCAGCCGCGCTGGGCGCCGGCTCGAAAATTTGCCGGAGAACGAATTGCATGCCGTGCGCATCAAGGCCAAGAAGGCGCGCTATGCAGCGGAATTCTTTCGTGCCCTCTTCGACAAGAAGGGGGTCCTTCGCTATATCGCCGCGGTCAGCGGCATTCAGGATCATCTCGGGGCATTGAACGATGCGACCGTCGCGCGATCGCTGATGGTCGAAGCGGGATTTGGCGATCTGCCCGGCCAAGCCTTGCCGGACGGTTGGTTCGCTCGTGCCATCGTCTGGGGCAAGGGCGGGTTCGATCCGGTCTGGAAGAAATATCGCACGGCGCGCGGCTATTGGCGCTAGGCCGGATTCTTCGGCAAGATCAGGGACAGGGTTGCGCGGGTGCGCCGCGCGGGGGAACACAGGACGAGGTTGGGAAGAAGGCCGGATTCGAGGAGGCCGCCGGCGATCAGCGGCGCTGCGCGGCATTCCCGATCGTTCGATGAGCGGTCGAAATCGTTCGCGCCAGGGTCCGACCGGCTCGATTTCGCTTGGCGCAGCAGCAGGACGTCTTCATTGCACGGCCTGTGTCACAAAGGAGTGGCGCCGTAACGCTATGTGTCCATGCAATTGGTTCTAAAACCTCCCGAAAGCTTGTAGTCTGCGAGGGCATATCATGGCGAGGGTAAACGCAATCGAGGACACAAAGGCGATCGCGAAAGGCAAGGCCAAACAGGCGACGCCGGAGCAGTCCCGTTTCATTAACCGTGAGCTTTCCTGGCTCGCGTTCAATGAGCGTGTGCTCGAAGAATCGGCCAACCCCGCGCATCCGCTTCTTGAACGCCTACGCTTTCTGTCGATTTCCGCGGGAAACCTGGACGAGTTCTATATGGTTCGGGTTGCCGGCCTCAAGGCGCAATTGCGCGCTGGGGTCACATCCCGCAGTCCGGATGGATTGACTCCCGGCCAGCAGCTCGCGCGCATCGCCGAGGCCGCCGGCGAACTGGTCAACGCCCAACAGACCCAATGGCGCAGCTTGCGCCATGCGCTGCGAGAGGTCTCCATCGCTGTCGTCCAGCCGGAGGAATTGAACGAAGCCGACCGTGCCTGGGTCGACCGCCATTTCATGGAGCAGATTTTCCCGGTTCTCACGCCGCTTGCGGTCGATCCGGCGCATCCGTTCCCGTTCATCCCGAATCTCGGCTTCGCTATGATCCTCCAGCTGCGGCGCAGCAGCGACGGCAAGAGCATGACCGCGCTGTTGCCGATTCCGCGGCAACTCGCCAGGTTTGAGCGCCTGCCGGGTCGCGCCGCGCGCTATCTGGCCTTGGAGGAACTGATCACTCTCCACCTGGATTGGTTGTTTCCAGGCTTCACGATGATCGCCAAAGGCTATTTCCGTGTCATTCGCGATAGCGAGATCGAGCTGGAGGAGGAGGCCGAGGACCTTGTCCGGGTCTTCGAAATCGCGCTCAAGCGCCGGCGTCGCGGCGTGGTTATCCATCTGGAAATTAACGCGGGCATGCCCGAGGCGCTGCGCGACTTCGTGATCGACGAAGTCGACGTGCCCGAATCGGATATTTTCGAACTGGATGGCCTGCTCGGGCTCGACGACGTCAAGCAGCTCATTTTGGACGACCGGCCGGATCTCCTGTTTCAGCCCTACCGGGCACGCTTTCCCGAGCGTATCCGAGACTTCGGCGGCGATTGTTTTGCGGCGATCCGGGCCAAGGACATCCTCGTCCATCACCCCTACGAGAGCTTCGACGTCGTGCTGCAGTTCCTGCGCCAGGCCGCGGCCGATCCGAATGTCGTGGCGATCAAGCAGACCCTCTACCGGACGAGCGAGGACTCGCCCATCGTCCAGGCCCTGATCGAGGCGGCCGAGGCCGGTAAGTCAGTGACGGCGATGGTCGAGTTGAAAGCCCGTTTCGACGAGGAGCGGAACATCAAATGGGCCCGCGACCTCGAGCGCGCGGGGGTGCAGACCGTTTACGGTTTCCTCGACCTTAAGACTCACGCCAAGGTCTCCATGGTGGTACGGCGCGAGGGGCGCAACCTTCGCACCTATACCCATTTCGGGACCGGAAACTACCATCCGATCACGGCCAAGATTTACACTGATCTGTCTTTCTTCACCTGCGGCCCCGAACTCGCGCGCGACGCGGCGCGGCTTTTCAACTACATGACGGGCTACGCCCAGCCGGGGAAGATGGAGCGGCTTGCTATCGCGCCGGTGGCGCTGCGCGAGACCCTTATCGAGACGATCGAGCGCGAGATCGCCAATGCCAAGGCGGGCAAACCGGCGCAGATCTGGGTGAAGGTCAATTCGCTTGTCGATGGAGACATGATCGATGCTCTTTACCGGGCATCGCAGGCAGGCGTGCAGATCGATCTGGTGGTGCGCGGCATTTGCTGCCTGCGACCCGGGGTGCCGGGCCTGTCCGAGAATATCCGGGTCAAGAGCATCGTCGGCCGCTTCCTTGAGCATTCGCGCATCATCTGCGCCGGCAACGGCCATCGTCTTCCGTCGCGCCAAGCCAAGGTGTTCATCTCCTCGGCCGATTGGATGCCGCGCAATCTCACTTGGCGTGTCGAGACCCTGGTGCCGATCGAGAATCCGACCGTGCATCAGCAGGTGCTCGAGCAAATCATGACCGCCAATCTGAACGATGAAGCGCAAAGCTGGATCCTGCTGCCCGATGGCGAATATCGCCGTGTCGCGGCGGAACCCGGTTCCTTCAACGCCCATACCTATTTCATGACGAACCCGAGTCTCTCCGGCCGTGGCAGCGCGCTCAAACGCTCCGACCATGTGCCGCGTCTCGTGCTCAAGAAAGCCTGAGGCCGAAACTGAGCGATCGGGAAGTCCTTACCGCTGCGGCGGCAGCGCAGGGCGAGCGCTTTGGCGTCGTGGATGTCGGGTCGAATTCCATCCGTCTGGTGGTTTTCGAAGCCCGTTCGCGCGCGCCTTTGCCGGTGTTCAACGAGAAAGTGCTCTGCGGATTGGCGCGCGGCATGGCCAAGACGGGGCGGCTCAACCCGGACGGCGTGTCTCTGGCGCTCCAGAATATCGGACGTTTCGTCAAGCTGGGCGTGGCGATGGGCGCGCGCTTGGAGGGTTTCGCGACCGCGGCGGTGCGCGATGCCGAGGATGGGCCGGATTTCGTGGCCGAATTGCACCGCCGCTTCGGCCTGGAGCTGAGCGTGCTGGAGGGCAAGGAGGAGGCGCGTCTCTCAGCGCTCGGCGTGATCGCCGACATGCCGGAAGCTGACGGGGTGATGGGCGATCTGGGTGGGGGCAGCCTGGAATTGGTTTCGTTCTCGGACGCCACCCCCGGAACCTCGGTGACCTTGCCGATCGGCCCCTTGAACCTGCAGGTGGCGAGCGGGGACGACCTGAAGCTGGCCGCCTCGATCGTCCGCCAGCATATCGAATCGGTCGAATGGTTGCCGCAAATGGCCGGCCGCAATTTCTACCCGGTTGGCGGGGCATGGCGCGCGCTTGCCCGCATCCATATGGCGCAAACCAACTATCCGCTGCGCGTGGTCGACCACTACGCCGTGAAACGCGGCAAGATCGAAAGCGTCACCGACCTGATCTGTCAGATGAGTCGCAAATCCCTCGAAAAGCTTCCCGGTGTGCCGCGCATGCGCTTGGATACTTTGCCCCTTGCGGCGGTCCTGTTGCGCGAGGTGCTGGCCGTGGGCAAGCCGAAATCGCTGGTCTTTTCGGCCTTCGGTCTCCGCGAGGGCTATGCTTTCGACCGATTGTCAGCGGATCTGCAGGCGGAAGATCCGCTGCTGGCCACCTGTCGGGCCCTTGCGCGGCGCAATGCGCGATTCGGCGCTATTGGCGAAGAGATTTTCGAATGGTCGAGTCCGCTCTTTGCCGAGGGGGGCAGTGAACTCGCCCGCGAGCGACTGTTGCGCCATGCCTCATGCCTTCTGGGGGATATCGCCTGGAGCGATCATCCGGATTATCGCGCCGTGCAGGCCTTGCTACGTATCCTGCGACTCTCGGTTTTGAGCGTGGACCATCCGGGCCGCGCCTTTCTCGCCCTCGCGACCTATAGCCGCTACGGCGGCGGTCGAGACGTCCGCGAGGCGTCCGTCGCCCGCGCCCTGACGGATGAGGAGAGCCATACACGAGCCCGTTCTCTGGGGCTGGTCCAGCGCCTGGGCTACACCCTGTCGGGAGGGGCGCCGGGCCTGCTCGCGAAAACCCGCCTGATGCTCGACGGCGATCGGCTGTTGCTTGAACTGGCGGAGGATATGGCCGATCTCTTCGCCGAGGTGGCCGAACGGCGTTTCCAGTCGGTGGCGAGCGCGATGAACCTGAAGCCGGAGGTTCTAGTCGGCGGTGTCGCCCGCCTTGTCGGCGGCTGACGGCGGGCCGGGCCCGGG
>JAQCGR010000213.1 GCA_027619995.1 Pseudomonadota bacterium
GACCGCGGCGGCTGGCCCGTTGCTCCTGACTCCGGGCAAGGCCAAGGCATCCGAGCAACTGGCCATCGCTCTCTGGGGCGGGCGCTTCACCGAGAATTTCGAGATCGCTTATCTCAAACCCTTTACCGAGGAGACGGGCATCCCGGTCCTCGCGGTCGGTTCGCCGGACATGGCCAAGGTCCGCGCCATGGTCAAAACCAACAATGTCGATTGGGACCTTATCCTGCCGGTCTCGTCCTGGGTGACGGCGGGCGAGCACGAGGGGACCTGGGAGGATATCGACTATTCCATCGTCGATATGACCGACGCGGCCGACGGTACCAAACGCGACCAGGCGCTCGGCTTCGAGATCGTCTCTGGCGGCATCGCCTGGAGCAAGGAACGCGATGGCGAGCCGGGTCAGCATCCCGAGACATTCGCTCAATTCTTCGATCCCGAGGCGATCGAGGGCCGTCGCGGGTTGCGCACCCGGCCGGGCGAGACCTTCGAAATGGCCCTCCTGGGCGATGGCGTGAAGCCGGAAGACCTCTATCCGCTCGATATCGAACGGGCCTTCAAGGCGCTCGACCGCATCAAGGACAGCGTGTCGAACTGGATTGCGGCGACGCCGAAGACCATCGAGCTGATCTCGCAGAACGAATGCGATTTCACCTATACCTATAACGGCCGGGTCTACGGCGCCCAGCAGGCGGGTCTGCCGATCGACTATTCGTTCAAGCAGAACATCAACTTCGTCGACTGGATGGCGGTCATCAAGGGCACGAAGAACAAGGATGCGGCGATGCGCCTGCTCGCCTTCATCATGCGCCCGGACCGTCAGGCGGCGATGACCAATCTGATGGCCTATCCCGGCACGAACACCAAGTCCTACGAGTTGGTGAAGCCGGAGGTGCAGTCCTGGCTGCCCGATCTCAGCAATCCGAACAGCGCCATGCTGGACATCGACTGGTGGGGCGAGAACCAGGAGGTCGTGGAGAAGCGTTTCAAGGAATGGCAGCTCACCTGATCTGCCTGAAAGTCCGCGAAGGAGGGAGGCCGGCATCCGCGCCGGCCTCTTTTTCGTCAGTTGTCGTCCTCTTCCCCGTCCTCCGCCCGGTCCGCCGCCGCGCGGGCACGGGCCAGGGCAGCCTCGCGCCGCATGATGTAAAGGCTGGAGGACACGATGATCGCCGCCCCCGCCAGGGTCCATTCGTCCGGGGCCTCGCTGAAAAACAAGTAACCGGCGGTCGCGAAGAAGATCAGCCGGACATAGTCGAAGGGCATCACCGCGCTGGCCTCGGCCGCGGCATAGGCACGGGTGGCCAGGACATGGCCGCAGGTCGAAAAGACCGACATGGCGACCATCCACAGCAGGATCTCGCCGCTCGGCCAGACCCAGACGAAGAGCGCGGGGATGAGGGAGAGCGGCGTCACCCAGACGAACATATGCGAGACGATCACGATGGGCCGTTCGCGCCGCGACAGGATCCGCACCAGGATCACTGCGGTGGCCCAGATGATGGCGTCGCCCATGACCATGAGATGGCCGAGATTGAATTCCTGGAAGCCCGGCCGGACGATCACCAGCATTCCGCCGAAGCCCACGGCGACGGCGGTCCAGCGGCGCAGCCGGACGGTCTCGTGCAGGATCAGCGAGGCCATGATGGTGACGAAGATGGGCGCGGTGAAATTCAGCGAGACGGCATCGACCAGCGGCAGCATGGTGATGGCGGTGAACCAGCAGATCATCGAGGCGCCGAACAAGGTGGCGCGCAGCAGGTGCAGTTTGAGTTGCGGCGATTCGAGCAGATTGACCCGGGCCCGGAACAGCCAGGGCGAAATGAGTGCTAGGCAGAACAGGTTCCGGATGAAGACGATCTGGAAGGGATGCAGCTCCGCCGAGGCGGGCCGGATGGCCGAGGTCATCAGGGCGAAGAAAAACCCGGCCGACATCAGGTAGAGCGCGCCGCGGGTGACGTCGGGCAGGGCCGAGCCCCTGGCGCTCCAGCGAGCGACGGCCGGCAGCATCGCTAGTCTTCGACCGCGGCCGCGGCGGCTTTCGCGGCCCGGGCGTCGCGTCGGCCCGCAGCCGCCTCGCGCTGGCCGATATAGATCGCCGCCGCGATGATCACCGCCGCTCCGACCAGGGTCCAGTCGTCGGGCACCTCGCCGAAGGCCAGATAGCCGATCACGCCGATGGTGACGAGCTGAGTGTATTCGAAGGGCATGACGGCCGAGGCTTCGGCGATCGTCAGTGCCCGCGTCACGCAGACATGGCCGATGGTCGAGACCCCGGACAGGGCGAGCAGCCAGAGGCAGGCTTCGAGGCTGGGCCATTGCCAGACGAACAGCGCCGGGATCAGCGATATGCACGAGGCCCAGACGAACATATGCCCGACGATGGCCGAGGCCGGCTCGCTGCGCGCCAGGAAGCGCGCCAGGATCACCATGACCGACCAGGCCAGCGCGTCGCCCAGCACGAGCACGGCGGCCAGGGGGATCGCCTCGAAGCCCGGGCGCAGGACGATCAGCATGCCGGAAAATCCGATCGCCACGGCGGTCCAGCGGCGCAGGCGGACCCGCTCGCGCAGAACCACGGCGCTCAGGATCGTCACGTAGATCGGCGCGGTGAAGACCAGGGCCGAGGCATCGATCAGCGCGATATGGGGGATCGCCGAATACCAGCACATCATGGCGATCACGAAGAGCACGGCGCGCAGCATATGGACCTTGAGCTGGGGCGAGCCGAGCAGGTTGATCCGCGCGCGCAGCAGCCAGGGGGCGAGGAACGCGACCCCCAGGATGTTGCGGAAGAAGACGATCTGGAACGGGTGCAGTTCTTCCGCCAGCGGCCGGATCATCGCCGTCATCACGGCGAAGCAGGTGCCTGCGGCGATGAACAGCAGGCCCCCGCGCACCGTCGGCGGGATACGTCCGATGGCGGCCAGAAGCGGGATACGGTCGAGGCGGGCGATGGGCATATCAGGCTTCCCTATTCCCGCAAGGCGCCATGCCCCACCTCACCCTGGCTCTCTCCGCGCTCCTCTCGAATTGGATGAGGGGCGGAGAGGGAACCCGCTGGCGGCTCTCGTTTTCACGATTCGGCGCCCAATCCCCCCTCTCCTCCCCCGCGGGGGAGGAGAGGGCCGGGGTGCGGCGGGGTTGGCAGGGTCTTGTCGGAGTGAAGTCTTTCATCGCGCCCATCACGACTGCTCCGCCGCCACGGCGGCCTTGCGTTGTTTCTGCACCATGGCCTCGCGCCGGGCGATATAGATCGCCGAGCCGGCAATCAGGGCCGAGCCGATCCAGGTCCATTCGTCGGGCACTTCGGCGAACAGGAAATAGCCGATCGCGGCGGCGACCAGCAGCTGGGTGAAGTCGAAGGGCGCCAGATGCGAGGCCTCGGCGATGGCATAGGCGCGGGTCAGCGCGATATGCCCCACCGTGCCCAGCCCCGCCAGCGCGCCCATCCAGCCCAGGGCGTCCCAGCTCGGCCATTGCCAGACGAACAGGGCGGGGACCAGCACCATCGGCGTCAGCAGGATGAAATGAATCGCGACGATGGCATTGGCGTCGGACCGGGCGGTGAGGAAGCGGACGCTGATCCGTGAGCCGGCGCCGAACACCGCGCAGGTCAGGACCAGCAGGGCGCCCAGGGTGATCTCCTCGGCTCCAGGGCGCAGCACGATCATGGCGCCGGCGAAGCCCACGGCGACGGCCGCCCAGCGGCGCATGCGCACGATCTCGCCCAGGAAGATCACGGCCAGGATGGTGGCAAAGAAGGGCGCGGTGAAGAACAGGGCCACGGCTTCGGCCAGGGGCATCATGGTCAGCGCCATGAACCAGCTCAGCATGGCGACCAGATGGATGCCCGCGCGCAGGCCGAAAATGCCCCAGTCCTGGCGCGGCGGGATCGCCGAGCGCCCCGCCCGGATCAACCAGGGTGTCATCAGCACGACCGCGAAGAAGGTGCGGAAGAAGGCGACCTCGAAGGGATGCAGCTCGAGCGAGATATGGCGGATCCGGCCGGCCATCCCGGCCCAGCAGGCGCTGGCGAAGACCATCAGCAACGCCCCCGTGAGCGCGTCGCCCTGCTTGCGCCCCGCCGCGCTGCCGCCCAATCCCGCCACGCCCTGTTTCCCCCAGTTTCGAATGCGCGGGCATCCTACACCCTCGGCCCCGGGGGGGTAGCGCCGCGCGGGCATGGCGGGGCTGTGCCGGCGGCCGATTGGGCGCGATTGACAGGTGGCGAAGGGCGGTCGACGCTTGCCCTTCCAAAGAGTCCGCAACGAGGGGGAACGACGATGCGCTGGAAAGACGATTTCGCGCCGGAGGAATACAAGGACCGTCAGGCGCGGGCGCGCGCGAAGATGGCGGAGCAGGGGCTCGATCTCCTCATCGTCATCAACCCGGTCAATATCAACTGGCTCGCCGCCGCCCGGCCTAAATCCTATCAGGAATTTCAATGCCTCCTCCTGACCCGGGACGAGGGGCCCATGACCATCCTCACCCGTCTGGCCGAGGTCTATGAGGTCCAGGTCGAGAGCCTCGCCGAGGATGTGCGCGGCTGGGGCGGGCGCGATCCGGAGGACCCGATCGAAGTGCTCGGCGCGCTGCTGCGCGAGAAGGGCTGGAGCGGTGCGCGCATCGGCTTCGAGGTGCCGCGCTATTACCTGAGTGCCCATGAATATGTCGCTCTCAAGGCCATGCTCGGCCCCAAGGCGGTCGAGGCCAACCTCCTGGTCGACAGGTTGAAATTCGCCAAGTCACCGGCCGAGTTGGCCTATATCCGCAAGGCCTCGTCCCTGGCCGATGCCGGCATCCAGGCCTTTGCCGAGAAATGCCATGCGGGCATGACCGAGCATCAGATGGCGGCCGAGATCTACTACGCGATGATGAGCCGCAACGGCGAACTGGCGGCCAGCCCGATCAATATCTGCTCCGGCCCGCGCGGCTCCTACGGCCACGGCCTGCCGAGCGAGCGGGTGGTCGAGGCGGGCGATTTCATGCAGATCGAATACGGCGCCTCCCACCGGCGCTACCACACCTCGATCGGCCGCCACGCCTATACCGGCAAGCCGCCCGCGCGGCTGAAGGAACTCAACGACATCAACATCGCGGCCTGCGACGCCTGCATGGCCGAGATCAAGCCGGGCGTGCCCGCGGTGGTGCCGCATCGGGCGGCGCGCAAGGTGATCGAGGATGCCGGCCTGCTGGAATACATGTGGCATCTCTCGGGTTACGGCATCGGCTCGGGCTATCCGCCGCTCTGGGCCGAGAACTTCTCCATGTTCGGCGGCAGCGAGGACGTGATCGAGGAGAACATTGTCCATCGAGCCGCCCGCCTTCATCCCGCCGGAAAACGCCGGCTTCCGCCTGATCGACAACGTCATCGTCACCAAGACCGGCGTCGAGATGCTCTCCAAGACCAGCCGCGACATCATCGAGATCTAGATTCCCTAGGAATCGGGCGATGGAAAACCCTCTCCCAAAGGGAGAGGGTGGGCCGTCGCTGGCGGACCGGGTGAGGGGTTGGGTGGCTGAGAGGAGGCCGCGATGTTCAAGGTGATGATCGTGCTTAGCCGGAAGCCCGGCATGAGCGTCGGGGACTTCCGGCGCTATTGGCGCGAGACCCACGGACCCAAGGCGGCCGCCATGCCGGGGGTGCGGCGCTATGTCCAATATTCTTCGGTGCCCGGGCCGACCGGGGCGGTGCCCGGCCATGACGGCATCGCCGAGCTCTGGTACGACGACGAGGATACTTGGCGGCAAAGCCGCGAGGCGCCCGAATCCGCCGCGTCGCGCGACGATCTGGTTCATTTCTGCGACCTCGACCGCCTCGCCTATCTCTTCGTCGAGGAGGACGTGATCCTCGGCTGAGGCGGGCA
>JAQCGR010000214.1 GCA_027619995.1 Pseudomonadota bacterium
CGCAAGTATCATGAGAATTGGGCGGAGGCATGGCGCAGCCCCGAACCCAAGCCGTCTTATGACGCCATCGTCGTCGGCGGCGGCGGCCATGGCCTGGCCACCGCCTATTACCTCGCCAAGGAACATGGCCTCACCAATGTGGCGGTGGTCGAGAAGGGCCCCATCGGTCTCGGCAACACCGGGCGCAACACCACCATCGTCCGCTCCAATTATTTATGGGATGAAAGCGCGGCGATCTATGAATTGTCGCTAAAGCTTTACGAGGGCCTCAGCCAGGACCTCAATTTCAACATCATGCTGAGCCAGCGTGGGTTGATCAGCCTCGCGCATAACCAGCATGACATGCGCGAGATCCAGCGCCGGGTTAACGCCATCCGCCTGAACGGCATCGATTCCGAAATGCTGACTCTGGCCGAGCTGCGCGACCTGGTGCCGATTCTCAACCTCTCGCCCAATTCACGCTATCCCGTCATTGGCGCCGCGATCCAGCGGCGCGGCGGAGTCGCCCGCCATGATGCGGTAGCCTGGGGCCTGGCGCGCGGCGCCGACGCACGCGGCGTAGACATTCTGCAGCACACGGAAGTGACGGGCTTCCGCATTCAGTCCGGGCGCGTCGCGGGCGTGGAGACCAGCCGGGGCTTCATCGCCGCGCCCAAGGTGGCGGTCGCCGTCGCCGGTCATTCAAGCGTGCTCGCCGAAATGGCGGGATTTCGCATGCCGATCCAAAGCCACCCACTTCAGGCTTTGGTGTCGGAACCACTCAAGCCGATTTTTAACACGGTCCTGATGTCGTCCGCCGTGCATGTCTATCTTAGCCAGTCCGATCGCGGTGAGCTGGTGATGGGCGCGGGCATCGACGGCTATAATTCTTATGCGCAGCGCGGCAGCCCGATGGTTCTCGAAGACATGCTGGCCGCCGCCGTCGAACTGTTCCCGGTATTCAGCCGCATCAAGATGATGCGGCAATGGGGGGGCATCGTCGATGTCTGCCCGGATGCGAGCCCGATCATCGGCAAGACACCGGTGTCGGGGCTCTATTTCAATTGCGGCTGGGGCACTGGCGGCTTCAAGGCGATCCCGGGCTCGGGTTTTGTCTTCGCCCACACCATCGCAAAAGGCGAGCCGCATGAAATCGCGGCACCGTTCGCGCTCGATCGCTTCACCAGCGGTGCGCTGATCGACGAGCACGGCGCCGCCGGCGTGGCGCATTAGGCCATGTTGCAAATAGCCTGTCCCCATTGCGGCCCGCGCGACGAGAATGAATTCTCCTGCGGCGGCGAGGCGCATATCGCGCGGCCCAAGCAGCCCGACGCGATCTCCGACGCTGAATGGGCCGATTATCTGTTTATGCGCACCAACCCCAAGGGCGCGTTGGCCGAGCGCTGGTGCCACACCGTCGGTTGCCGACGCTGGTTCAATGTTGAGCGTGACACCGTGACCCACACGATTCTTCGGGTCTACGCCATGGGTGCGCCGCGCGGCGGCGGTGGCGGCGCATGAAACGCCAGCGTCAGCGCCTCGATGTCGGCGCCCGAATCGACCGCGGCCAGCGTTTGGCGTTTCGCTTCAACGGCAAATCCTATGAGGGCTTTAGCGGCGATACCTTGGCTTCGGCCTTGGTTGCCAATGGTGTCCGTCTGGTCGGCCGGAGTTTCAAATTTCACCGCCCGCGCGGCATTTATTCAGCCGGCATGGAAGAGCCCAACGCCTTGGTCCAATTGGGCACAGGCGCGGCGAGTGAGCCCAATTTGCGCGCGACACAGGTCGAGCTTTTCGACGGCCTTGAAGCTGCAAGCGTCAATTGCTGGCCGAGCGTCAATTTCGATATCTGGTCGCTCAATGACCGCGTCTCCAGCATGTTGCCGGCCGGTTTCTACTACAAGACCTTCATGTGGCCGACCGGCCTGTGGATGCGCTACGAACGCGCGATTCGGGCCATGGCCGGCATGGGCCGCACCGCGCGCGAAGCCGATCCCGATCGCTACGACCAGACCAACGCCCATTGCGATGTGTTGATCGCGGGCGGCGGCCCGGCCGGCCTGATGGCGGCCCTGGCAGCCGGCCGCGCGGGCGCACGGGTGATCCTGGCCGACGAGCAGAACGAGTTTGGCGGCCGCCTTCTCTCGGAACCGGAGGATGGCGAGACCATCGGCGGGCGCCTCGCCGTCG
Source organism: Pseudomonadota bacterium (assembly GCA_027619995.1). Lineage (GTDB taxonomy): Bacteria > Pseudomonadota > Alphaproteobacteria > CADEGL01 > CADEGL01 > JABIRQ01. The sequence goes on from JAQCGR010000214.1 coordinate 2,170, forward strand.
ACTGGGTCGCGGATGCCCGGGCGGAACTGGCCGGTATGGCTGAGGTCCGCCTCCTCCCCCGCACCACCGTCTTCGGCTATTACGATCATAATTTTATAGGCCTGATCGAACGGGTGACCGACCATCTGGGCGGCGCCGCGCCCGAGCACCTGCCGCGCCAGCGCATGTGGCGGGTTCGCGCCAGGCAGGTCGTGCTGGCGACCGGCGCGATCGAACGCCCGCTGATCTTCGCCGAGAACGACCGGCCGGGGATCATGCTGGCCGGGGCAGCCCGCGCGTATCTCAACCGCTACGGCGTGCAGCCGGGCGAGAAGGTCCTGGTCTTCACCAACAACGACGACGCCTATCGCACGGCCCTGGACCTGAACGCGGCCGGCATCGTCGTGCCTGCCGTGGTCGACCTGCGCGCCGATCCACAAGGATCCCTGCCCGCCCGCGCCCGCGAGGCCGGGATCGAAATCCTGGCCGGGCATGGCGTGGTCGGCACCAAGGGGCGGTTGCGCGTGACCGAAGCCCGGGTCGCCCCGGTTTCGGACGGCGCGGTCGCCGGGCCCGCGCGGACGATTTCCTGCGACGCGATTGCCATGTCGGGCGGCTGGAACCCAGCCGTCCACCTGTTCTCGCAGGGCCAGGGTAAGCTGCGTTTCGAGGAGGCGCGCGGCGTTTTTCTCCCGGGCAATACGATCCAGGCCAACCGGTCGGCCGGGGCCTGCAACGGCGCCTTCCCGCTCGCCGTCTGCCTGGCCGAAGGGACCGAAGTCGGTGCCCTTGCCGCCGCGGATGCCGGATTCGGAGCCCCTGTGCTCGCCCTGCCCGAGACGAAGGAAGCCGAGGAGGCGCCGATGGAGGTGGTCTGGCAGGTGCCGTCCGACCGACCGCCCGGCAAGGCCCGCGCCTTCGTCGATTTCCAGAACGATGTGACGACCAAGGACGTGAAGCTGGCGGCGCGGGAGGGCTACCGCTCGGTCGAACACTTCAAGCGCTACACCACGACAGGCATGGGCACGGACCAGGGCAAGACCAGCAATATCAACGGAGTCGCCATTCTTGCCAGCGCCCTGGGAGAGGCCATCCCGGCGGTCGGCACCACGACCTTCCGCCCGCCCTATACCCCCGTCTCCTTCGGCGCCTTCGCCGGGCGCGAGTTGCACGAGTTCTACGCCCCGATCCGGCGCACGCCGATCCATGCCTGGCATGAGAGCCATGGCGCGGTCTTCGAGGATGTCGGCCAGTGGAAACGGCCCCGGTACTACCCCCGGGCGGGCGAGGGCATGCATGCCGCCGTGCGGCGCGAAGCCATCGCCGCGCGCAGCGGGATCGGCATTCTCGATGCCAGCACCCTGGGCAAGATCGACATTCAGGGCGCCGACGCGGCGGAGCTGCTGAACCGGGTCTATACAAATGCCTGGAGCAAGCTGGAGGTCGGGCGCTGCCGCTATGGCCTGATGCTCGGCGAAGACGGCATGGTTATGGATGACGGTGTGACGGCCCGATTGGCCGAGGACCATTTCCTGATGAGCACGACAACAGGTAACGCGGCCCGCGTTCTCGCCTGGCTCGAGGAATGGACCCAGACCGAATGGCCGGACATGAAGGTCCATATGGCCAGCGCGACCGAGCAATGGGCGACGGTCAGCATCTCCGGCCCCAAGGCACGCAACCTGCTGGCCGAACTGACCGGCGATTTCGACCTGTCGCCCGACGCATTTCCCTTCATGAGCTTCCGCGAGGGCATCGTGGCCGGGGTTTCGGCCCGGGTCTTCCGCATCAGCTTCACGGGCGAGTTGAGCTTCGAGGTCAATGTCGCGGCGCGCCACGGCCTGGCGGTTTGGACGGCCTGCATGACGGCCGGCGAGAAATACGGCATCACGCCCTTCGGCACGGAAGCCATGCATCTGCTGCGCGCCGAGAAGGGTTTCATCATCGTCGGCCAGGACACGGACGGCACGGTCACGCCGGCCGATCTCGGCATGGACTGGATCGTCAGCAAGAAGAAGCCGGATTTCCTGGGCAAGCGCTCGCTCTCCCGCGCCGATACGTTGCGGTCCGGCCGCAAGCGCCTGGTGGGACTGTTCACCGAGGATCCGAAGACCGTCTTGGACGAGGGCGCGCAGATCGTTGCCGAACCCCGGGACCGGCCGCCGATGAAAATGATCGGCCATGTCACATCGAGCTATTTCAGCCCGACCCTCGACCGCTCTATCGCCCTGGCCCTGATCGAGGACGGGCCGGATCGCATGGGCCAGACTCTTCATGCGTCCATGCCGGGGCGCACGGTTCCGGTACGGGTGACGGAGCCGGTTTTCTTCGATCCGGACGGGGAGCGGATGCGTGGCTGAGACGATCCCGAGCCAGAGCGCCCTCGCCCCCCTCGGCCTCGAAGCCAGACCCTGGCCCGAGGATGCACCGGTGCGCATGGAGGAACATGCCCATTCGGGCAAGCTGGTCCTGCGCGGCGATCACCGCGATAGCGATTTCATGAACGCGGTGCGCGGGGTGCTCGGCATGACGCCGCCGCTGGTTCCGCTCGGCTCGATGATGGTGAAAGGCCGGGTCGTCCTCTGGTTGGGGCCGGACGAATGGCTGATCGCCTGTCCGGCCGGGGCCGAGACGGCGCTCTACGCGGAACTGCGCACGGCCCTGAACGGGGTCCATGCCGCGCTGGTCGACCTGACCGATGCCCAGACGATCATCCGCATCTCCGGACCGCGCGCCCGCGATCTGATCGCCAAGGGCTGTACCCTGGACCTGCACCCACACACCTTCGGCGCCGGCCATGTCGCGCGCGGCACCCTGGCCCATGCCCAGATCACCCTGCTGCAGACCGCCGGCGACGGCGAAGCGGGCAGCCCCGCTTTCGATCTCTATGTCGGGCGCTCATTCGCCCAGCATCTCTGGCGCTGGCTCGAAGACGCGGCGCGGGAATATCCCGGCGGCACCGACCCCGCGTAGCCTCCGGAAATCCCTCGCCGGCACCACGGCGCGTGCGCATCGCAGGCTTGAGAGGCCCACCGTCCCCGCGCTACACTTCCTTGAATGCCGCCCGATTCGTTCCAGGCGGCGAGGAAGAGAATGGAGTGGAAATGACGACGCGCAGCGCCTTCGCGGTCTCAACCCTTGCGGCCACTTGCATCCTGATCGGGTCCTGGGCGGCTCCATTGGCCGCGCAGTCGTTGACCATCGCCTCCTGGGGCGGATCCTATACGGACAGCCAGCGCGCCACCTATTACGAGCCCTTCTCCCAACAATACGAAGTCGCGATCAAGGAAGCCGTCTGGGACAACGATATCCAGTCCATCCAGCGACAGGTCATGTCGGGCGAGTATCTGTGGAACATCGTCGATGCCCAGCAGGACGCCGTGTTGGACGGCTGCGATCTGGGTCTTCTCGAGTTCATCGACTACGGCCTGATGGGGGGCCGCGAGGCGTTCATGGAGGGGGCCGCGCTCGATTGCGGCGTCGGAACGGTCACCTGGTCCACGATCTATGCCTATAACGGCGATACCCTGACGGGAGAGCCGCCGATGAAAATCGAGGATTTCTTCGATCTCGAAAAATTCCTGGGGAAACGCGGCCTCTACCGATCGCCCAAGATCGCGCTGGAATGGGCGCTGATCTCCGACGGCGTCCCTAAGAGCCGTTCCGGAAAGTTGTTGAATCGGAGGAATCGCTTGTGATTCTGTACTGGGCATCCGGT
>JAQCGR010000215.1 GCA_027619995.1 Pseudomonadota bacterium
ACGGGCCTGGCTCTTGTGATCGGTTCCGTCGTCGGGCTGGCCCTCGCGCTCGCCCGGATTTCCGGCTTCAGGATTCTGTCCTGGCCGGCCTACGGCTATATCGAGTTCTTTCGAACCACGCCGCCACTCGTCCAGATCATCTGGTTTTATTTTGTGTTGCCGGTCCTGATCGGAGTCGAGTTGGATTCGTTCACTGCTGCCAGCGCGGCGTTGGGACTCAATATCGCGGCCTTCCTGGGCGAGATATTCAGATCGGGCATCCAGGGCATCGATGTCACCCAGCGGGACGCTGCAAATGTGCTCGGGCTGAGTCGGGTCGACATGTATCGCTATGTCGTTCTTCCACAGGCCGTGCGGATCGTGCTCCCACCGACTACCACCACGGTGATGCTGCTGCTGAAAAGCACGACCTTGGCGTCCGCGATTGGGGCGTTGGAACTTACGCGGGTGGGTCAGCTTGTATCGTTGGAGACGTTCCGCCCGATGGAGGTTTGGACCTCGATCGCGATCATCTATTTCGTGATGACCTACCCGATTGCGCTCACCGCGCGCTATCTCGAGCGGCGCATGCGGATCGGCCAAGACTGAACGACGGGATCGGGGAAGAACATGAGGATTACCGAAATCGAGGCCATACCCGTGGACGTCCCGCGCACGCCGCGCGTGCGCATCGCCTCCGCCTACGGCGAGATACCTTCGGCGCGATTCGTGCTCGTGGTGGTCAGGACCGACGACGGAATGACGGGGTTGGGCGAAGCGTCGCCGGAACTCGACTGGACCGGTGAGGATATCCATAGCTGCTGGAACTGCATCCGCTACTACTTGGCGCCGGCCCTCATCGGTCATGACCCGCTCCGTATCCAGAGCGCTATGGATCGTATGGAAGCTGTGATCGCCAAGAATCCTTACGCTAAAGCGGCCGTCGAGATGGCGCTTTGGGATATTACAGGCAAGCAGGCCGGCCTTCCGCTGGCGGAACTGTGGGGCGGTCGCGTCCGGGAAGCGGTCGATGTGAAATTTGTCGTGAGCGGGCCACCCGAGAGGGCAGGCGAGCTGGCCAACCAGGTTCTCGCCGAAGGCTTCCGCTATATCAAGATCAAGACTGGCCTCGACGTTCGACAGGACATCAAGCGCGTGCGAGCCGTGCGCGACGCCGTGGGGGAGGAGATTCCGGTGGGTGTCGATTCGAACATGGGTTGGTCCTACGCCGAGGCCTTATGGGCCTTGCCCAGGCTCGAGGAGCAGGGAGTCGCATTCATTGAGCAGCCCTTCAACCGGTACCCCCGCGCGGCTCTCGCCGAGTATCGTCGGCTATCGCGTATCCCGATCGTCGCGCACGAGAGCCTCTTTACGCTCGATGACGCCCTGCAACTCCTGACGGACCGGGCGGCGGATATCTGGGCGATCACCCCTTCCACCCACGGCGGCTATCTGGCCACGCGCGAGATACTCGGCCTAGCCCGAGCAGGCCAAATCCCCTGCCTCCTGGGCAGCACAATTGAGCTCGGGATCAACTCGGCGTTCATGGCCCATATCGGCCTGTCATCGCCGAGTATTGATGGCACCGTGCCCTCGGATGTGATTGGGCCGTTCTATCATGAGCGCGACATCGTCCAGGAGCGGTTTGAACTAGAGAACGGGGCGGTGGTGCCGCCCGACGGACCGGGTTTGGGTGTCAGCCTGGATGACGATGCCGTCGAGGCCTACCGAATCGACAAGGAGTAATGGAATGAACGAGGCGGCACCGCAGGCGATGGACCGACCATCGGCCGGCGGCAAAGAGATCTTCGTCTCACTCCAAGGAGTGTGGAAGAGTTTCGGCGATCTCCAGGTTTTGCGCGGAGTCGATCTCGACGTCACCCAGGGCGAGGTCGTGGTCATCATCGGGCCAAGCGGGTCCGGCAAAAGCACGCTTCTGCGCTGCGTCTGCCAATTGGAGCCGATTCAGAGAGGTGCGATCGAGGTTGAAGGCGTACCGCTTTCGGTCGGACAGGATGCCGCAGGCCGCCGCCCGGACAAGGAAGCCGTGAGGCGGATGCGCCAGGAGATCGGCATGGTGTTCCAGAGCTTCAATCTGTTTCCCCATTTGACGGTGCTCGAGAATATCAACTTGGCGCCACGGCGCGTCCGCGGAATTTCCAGGCAAGATGCCGAAGCGCAGGCTCTCGATTTGCTCTCACGGGTCGGTCTCGGTGACAAGGCGAACGAGCATCCGTCGCGCCTTTCGGGCGGCCAGCAGCAACGCGCTGCGATTGCCAGGGCTCTCGCGATGCGCCCGCAGATCATGCTGTTCGACGAGGTGACCAGCGCCCTGGATCCGGAACTGGTCGGTGAGGTCCTTCGCGTCATGCGCCAGCTTGCCCAGGAGGGCATGACGATGCTCGTCGTAACCCATGAGATGGGATTCGCTCAAGACGTCGCGGACCGCGTCATCTTTATGGACGAAGGTGTGATCGTCGAAGAAGGCAGCCCCGAAATGATGTTTTCGAATCCACAGCAAACCCGAACACGTGCTTTTCTCAGCCAACTCCTGGATCGCGAAGAGAGCTCGGAGGCTTGATGATGACGAAACTTGCCTGGCACGACCTGAAAGCCCACGAGTTGCGCGACTTGGCGAAGAGAGATGCCGTGGTCATCCTACCCGTCGGTTCGACGGAACAGCACGGCCCTCATCTCCCTGTTCAGGTCGATGCCTTGCTCGCCACGGAAGTTTCGTTGGCCGCGGCTCGCCTCTTGTCCGATGAGGGGGAGCCGGTGGTCGTCGCGCCCACGGTCTGGGTCGGTCTGGCTGAGCACCATATGTCCTTCGGCGGCACGATCACTCTGGACTTTCCGACATTCCATGCAGTCCTGCGCTGCGTCTGCTCGTCCATTCTGCGGCACGGTTTTCGCCGTCTTTTGCTCCTCAACGGGCACGGCGGCAATGTCGCGGCGATGACGGTGATTGTCGGGGAACTGAAGCGGGAGCTCGAAGCGGATATTGCGACGGCCACCTATTGGACTCTGCCAAAGGCGGCGGCGTCTTTCGCGGAGATTCTCGACGTGCAGCGCAATGTGCGCCACGCCGGCGAGGCCGAGACCTCCATGCTCCTCCACCTGAAACCCGAACTCGTCGACTTGGAGGCGGCCGCCGCGATCGATCCGCCGCTAGAGGGTTTGGGTGCGCAGGACGGGATCTATCGCTGGCGACCGATCGCCGATTTCACCGAGTCGGGTGTGATCGGGGCACCAAACGCCGCGTCGGCTGAAAAAGGAGCCAAGCTTCTGGCCGCCGCCGCCAGCTCACTTGCCGAAGCGATCAGCGGAGACGCGCTCTGGCCGTCCCGTTAATAGAGGGGGGACGACAATGAAAATCACCAGCATCCGTACAGAGGTTGTGTACGGCCGACGAAAACGCGCCCACGGTCGGGTCGCCGCGACGGCTCTGGGGCCATCGGACGTTTCCGAGCATGCCCTTGTCTTTATGGAAACCGATGCGGGGATCGAAGGAATCGGCGAAATTTCCAGCGTGTTCTCGCGGCGGGGCCGGCTGCTGGCACGCGACGTCGACGAAGTGCTAGCCCCCGCACTCATCGGCTTCGATCCATTTGACATCACTCGTATCAATGCCGCCATGGACCGGGTGCTTTGGAGCACGGAGCTCGCGAAGGCGGGGGTCGAGATGGCGGTGTGGGATATCGTGGGCAAAGCCCTCAAGGTGCCGGTCTATAAACTGCTTGGCGGCAAGGTGCGGGAAAGCATCCCCCTCAGCTATTCCATTCCCTTCGGCGAGCCGGAAGAGATGGCGGCGTTCGCGGCGAAGCGCGCAAAAGAAGGGTTCCGCACCGTGAAGGTAAAGGTCGGCCAAAGCGCCGATCGGGACGTCGCGGCAGTCAAACTCGTGCGCGAGGCGGTTGGATCTGCTCACCGTGTGCGGGTCGACGCCAACATGGCTTGGCGTACCGCCAAGGAAGCGATCGCGATCATCCGGCGTATGGAGCAATACGAGCCCGAGCTGATCGAGCAACCTCTGCCGCCTCGGGAACTCGATGCGCTGGCCGAAATCCGCCGCAACATCGGCATTCCTCTGATGGTCGACGAATCGGTCTGGCACCCCCGCGACGCTATGGAGGTCATTCGTCGGGGGGCCGCCGACATCGTGAACGTCTATGTCACGGAGTCCGGAGGTATCCAGAACGCCGCCAAGACCTTCACCCTGTGCGAGCAGGCCGGTTTGCCCTGCATGATCGGCTCGATGCCCGAATTCGGAGTTGGCACTGCCGCCCAGATTCACTTGGGCATCGCCATGGCCAATCTCGGACCCGACAGCGATACCTGCGGCAGCCTCTACCACGAGGCCGACTTGCTGAAGACGCCTCTTCGTTTCGAGAAGGGGCATGCATATCCGCCGGAGGGGCCAGGCCTTGGCGTGGAGTTGGACATGGCTGTGGTCGAACGTTGGCGGACGCCGCCGGGCGATACGGAGTAGTGGGTTTTCACGCGGTGGAGAGGGAGAAACGACCATGAATACGCCGAGGACGCCACAAACCTGCGACTTGATCATCAAGAACGGCTTTGTGATTACGGTTGACCCGGAGCGCCACGTCTACCGGTCGGGAGCCGTCGCAATCCGGGGCAACGGGATCGCTGCCGTCGGCACCGAAAAGGAGGTGTTGGGCGCATGGCGCGCCGACCGAACAGTCGATGCGCGCGGCGGCATTGTTCACCCGGGATTCATCGATCCTCACGTTCATATCGTGCACGGCTCTTGCCGCGGCATCTTCGGCACAACGGCGACGCCGACCAACACGCCGGTTTCATTCGCCGATTGGAAGGCAGATGTGACGCCCGATGACGAGCACATAGCGACACAGCTTGCGGCTCTCGAAATGCTGCGCAACGGTTTCACGTGTTTTGTGGAGCCCGGCACCGTCTTCGACGGCGATGCGGTGGCATCGGCGGCTGAGGCGGCCGGAGTTCGCGGCCTCTTGGCTGGGCCCTATGTGTGGGACCAAGTCGAGATCATGAAGTATCTCGGAACGCTCCAGAGCAAATCGCTTTATGAACGCTCACCGCCGACCCACGAGCGATGCTTGGACGATTTGGGTCGCGAGCTCCATCGTAACAAAGACGGTGACGCTCTCGTGCGCGGCTACGTCTCCGCTTACGGTTTGGGAACGGCGTCCGACGAGCTGCTCAAGGCCGGCATGGCCCTAGCCCGTGAGAATGGCGTCGTGTTCCAGCAGCATGAGGGCATGGCACCGGATGCCAGCGCCGCGGACCGGGAGCGGCTTGGCAAGAGCCGGATCGTCCATCTCGCAGAGTTGGGCGTTTTAGGCGAGGATGCTGCGCTCATCCACATGAACATCGTATACGACGATGAAGTCGGCCCACTTAAGGAAAGCGGCACCTCCGTCATTTGGTGCCCAGTGGGCTATATGCGGCTCGGCTACATGGGACTCGTCGAGTGCAAGATGCCGGCCTTGACCCGAGAGGGCATTAATGTCGCGGTCGCGGTGGATGGTGCTTTAGATGCAGCGATCGGTTCGGCAGGCCCGATGGCCTTCCTGATCGCATCGGGCAGCCGGGATCAGCTCCCGCCTGAGACGATCCTGGAGATGCAGACGATCAACGCGGCGAAGACCTGCGGAATGCAGGACCGTATCGGTAGCTTGGAGGTCGGCAAGCGCGCGGATGTCGTCATTCGGTCGACGAAGGCGGCCGATCTTCGTCCTGGCGTAAACCCGATTCACCAACTCGTATTAACTGGATCGGCCGGTTCCGCCGACACGGTTATTGTGAATGGGCAGATGGTCTACCGCCATGGCCACAGCACCCGCCTCGACGAGGGCGACGTTTATGCCGCCGCGAAAGCCTCAGTGGAG
>JAQCGR010000216.1 GCA_027619995.1 Pseudomonadota bacterium
GATACAAATATCGAAGTCCCCAATCTTTCCCTCTCCCCCCACCAGGGGGAGAGGGTTGCGCAGCCTTGGCGCGTCAGCGCCTAGGCGAAGCTGGGTGAGGGGGCTGGGGCCGAGGAGCCGCAGTCTCGCTCCCGAATTATTGAGGCCGGGAGCCGAGACAGGGGGGAGCTTGCGTCGTATAAGGGCGGCGGGTCTTTTGTTCCGAAATACACCGGGGTCGCCATGCGTTTCGCCGCAACTATTCTCGCCGCCTGTCTGGTTTCGCTGCCGCTCGCCACGGGCGCGCTGGGCCAGGGGGCGAGCCTTCAGGACCAGTTCGCGGCGATCGATTCGGATGGCGACGGCAGCCTGACCGTGGCGGAAACCATCGCCTTCCAGCGCAAGGTCTTCGCTCTGCTGGACCAGGACGGCGACGGCGCTTTCAGCCGGGCGGAGTTCATCGAGATTCTGGAAAGGCAGGCGGCGGATGCGGGGGCCGATGCGGCCCAGGCGGATCAGCGCGGGGGGATCTGGACCCAGCGCTTCGACGGGGTGGATTTCGACCAGAACGGCATCGTCACCACGGCCGAGTTCGACCAGGCCCATGAATTCCGTTTCGAGTCCAAGGACACGGATGGCGACGGCCGCCTGTCCTTCGCCGAATTCGGCGCGGTCGCCCTGCCCAGGCCGGCGGAATAGGCGGTTCGGACGGCCCTTATCGCGGGCTGCCCATACCGGGCCTTTTCATCCCCTCACCCCAACCCCTCTCCCCAAGGAGAGGGAGGGACCCGTCGCGTCAGCGGCGGGAGGCAGAGGGGAGAACAGCCGGCGGCTATCGTGGAATTCCCCGTCGCTTAGCCGACATGCTTGGCGAAGAAGGCGAGGGTGCGTTCGAGGGCCTTGTCGGCGCAGCCTTCGTCATAATCGCCGCGCTGCTCGCAGTTGAAGCCATGGCCGGCGTCGTAGACATGGACGATTGAGTCGGGCCGGGCGGCCTTCACCGCCTCGACATCGGCCATCGGGATGCCGCCGTCCTTCTCGCCGAAATGCATCATCACCGGGCAGTTCGGCGTCTCGTCCTTGTATTGGGCGATCTGGCCGCCGTAGTAGCAGACCGCCGCCGCCGGGTTCAGCCGGGTCGCGCTGAGGAAGGTGACGGAGCCGCCCCAGCAATAGCCGACCGTGCCGGTCTTGCCGGCCGCGCTCGCGGCCTTCATCGCGGCGGCGACATCCATCAGCGGGCCGTCCCAGCCGACCGCGGCGCGGTGGTCGCGGCCCTTGGCGATATCCTCCGGGGTATAGCCCAGTTCGATGCCCGGGCGGTCACGGTCGAACAGGGCCGGGGCGATGGCCAGATAGCCGGCCTGGGCGAAGCCGTCGGTCACCCGGCGCATATGGTCGTTGACCCCGAAAATCTCCTGGATCACCACCAAGCCGCCCTTGGGCCTGCCCGCCGGCTCGGCCTTATAGGCGTTGAGTTCGAAGCCGTCCTCAGCCGTCAGCTTGATCGTCGTGCCCATCGTGACCCTCCCTCTTTCCTCGCGGTATTCCGCCGCGATTCTAGAGGCCCGCCCCGGTAGGGCGCAACGCGGTGCAGGCCGCGCTCGATTTGAGAGAAAGAGAATTATTGGAGACAACCAGTAATGGTTCTTTTAATTTGAACACAAGGTGAACTGATGGCCTCGATCGGAGCGAGGCTTCGTCGGGAGAGAGGTAATGGGGCGTATTGTGAAGGCACTGGCCGCGCTGGCGGTCGTGGGGTTGCTGGGCGGTCTGGCCGGCTGCAAGACCTTGACGGGAGGCACGCCGTCGGGAGGCGCGGCGGCGCCCCCGGCAAGCGCCGGTGGCGCCGCAAGCTACGGCATGTTCTCCGATGCGGGGGATCGGCTGGACGAATTGGTCGAAGCCGGGGAATACGACGAGGCGGCGCGGCTGATCGATGCCGAACCGGCCTTTTTCGCCGCCAACCGCGAGGATCACCGCGAGGCGTTCAAGGCCACCGCCGACCATCTCAACGGCCTCTACGAGCCCCGCTTCTCCGACCCGCGCAAGACGATCGAAACCACCGGATGGCCGGCCGGCCCGGATCGCTGGAGCGATCTCCGCAAGGCCCTGGCGGAGGCCCGGACCGAATTGGCCCAATACGATTCCTATGGGTTGTTGCGCGATCCGGCCTATCGCGCGCCCGAGGCCGAGGCGCTGGCGGCGCGGGCGGCGGATCTGACGGCCCGCGCCGAGGCCGATGCCGATACGTCATTCGCCGCCTATCCCCATTTCGCGGGCCGCTCCTTCTTCGACCTCTATCCCGTCGAGCTCGATGCCAAGGCGGTCATGGCGCGCAATTTCGCCGCCGTCGAACCCGCCCTGAGGTCGGCCGATCCGGCGCAGTTCGAAAGCTTCCTGGCAGCCTATCCACCCGACACGGTGATGACCGACCGCGTGCGGGCGCGGGTCGGCGAGCTTTATGCCGAAACCGCGGGGCCGGGGGCGGCGGCCGGACTGGCCGGCATGCTGGACACGGCCCGCCGGTCCGATTCGCTTGGCCTGGGCGGTGCGGGCGCCGCGCGTCTCGCCTTCGTCGAGGTGACCAGCCCGAGCCTGCTGCGCGGCGGGCAGATCGAATTCCCGGTCGAGGTCGCGCTCGACATTCCTGTGCGGGCTGCTAAATCCGATCTCGACTCGGCGCTCAGCGCACCGGGAGTCGAGGAAGCCGATTACGTCGTTGTGTTCGACGTCGCCCTGGCCAAGGCGACGCGCAAGGTAGGGCAGGTGGAACGGGTGCGCTCCGAATTCATCGCCGGCACCAACAAGATGCCCAATCCCGAATACGCCATCGCCTAGTCGGAACTGCGCACGGCCGAGGACGATATGGCGCTCAGCAAGGCAAATCCCTCGGGCTGGGTGATGCTGGAATCGATCGTGGGCGATCTCGTGGAGACGCCGGACGACCGGTTGCGACAGGCGCGCGAGAATTTGCGCAACACGCCCATCCTGGTGGATGAACCGGTCTATGACGCCTACGCCTTCGAACGGGCGCGCATCCGCTCGCGCAAGAACGCGACGGTGAATTACTACGTCATAGACAAGCCGGGCCGGACCTATTTCAAGTCGACCTTCGATGTCGAGGAGGAGCGCAGTTTCACAGTCGCCTATAACCTCCATCCCGAGGATCGGAATTTCGGCGAAAATATCGCGAGCACCCAATCCGAATCCGATGTCGTGGATTGGGAGGAAGCGCCCGTCGAGGTCCGCCTCTCGGAGATCATGGCGCATTACGAGCGCAATCGGGGCGGCGAGAAGCCGTTGCCGTCCGAAGCCGCGCTGCGCGGCGAAATGGTCAAGGACAAGAACCGCGCGATCGCGAGCGCCAAGGCCGAAACCTATACCGCCTCCGCGCCGGGCGATCCCCGCTTCGACCATGTCGTCGTCGTCCAGATGCCCGGCGGCGGTCTCGGCACGGGTTTCTACATCAGCCCGAATGTGGTGATGACCAACTGGCATGTGGTCGAGGGCGGGAATTTCGTCGAACTGACCCTGTTCGACGGCCGCGAAAGCTTCGGCAAGGTGATCGCTAAGGATGCCCGCCTCGATCTCGCTCTGATCCGGGTCGAGGCGCGCGGCAAGCCGGTGGCGCTCTACGACCGTTCGGACCTGCCGATCGGGTCCGAGCTTGAGATCATTGGCCATCCCCGCGGTCTGACCTTCACCTTCACTCGCGGCGTGGTCAGCGCGGTCCGGCCCGGTCGTTCGGTGAACATTCCCGGCGCGGCGGATGTGCTGTTGGTCCAGACGGATGCGGCGATCAGCCCGGGCAATTCCGGCGGACCCTGGTTCGTCGACGACAAGGTCGTGGCCGTCACCAGCTTCATGAATGGGGCGGAACACTCCCAGAATCTCAACTTCGGCATCCATTACGGTGAGGTGCGGGAGTTTCTGCAGGAAAATCTGCCGGCGTCCTGACGGCGCCACGACCCGGAGAAGGATGGCCCATGCCCCGTGCCCTGAAACTCGCGCTTCTGCTCTCGCTGACGGTTCTCGTCGCCTGCGCCTCGCCATCGCGCATGGGAATGGTCAAGGATCCGGCAACGGGCCTGCAGTTTGGCTCCGCCGTCTCGGCCAATCTGGTCCTCGACGCCTCGCAGTTCGAGAACAGGAAGCTCAAGCTGACCACCCGCAATCTCTCCGGCGATCCGGCCTTCTATCTCGACGGCTTTCGCCAGAACTTGGAGGCAGCCTATGCGGCGAAGGGGTTCGAGCCGGTGGCGAGCGACGATTTCGGGCTGCTGATCGACGTCAACGTGCTCTATAGCGGCCAAATGCAGAGCAATCTGGCCCAGGAATTTCGTTTCCTGGGCGGCGCGGGCGGCGTGATCGCTGGGGCCGAGCTGGGCGGCCTGACCGGTGCGGCGTCTGGCGGCCTGGCGGGCGCTACCTTCGGCACGGTGCTGGGCAGCTACGCCACCGAGGACACCTATATCGTCATTGCCGAGGTGACGGTTTCGATCACCGATCGGGCGGCGCGCGGCACGCGGTCGATCCGTTTCGGCAGCGATACCAAGACCGAGGAAGGGGAGAGCGACAGCGGCTTCGCGGCCTTCCGGCGTCAGGCCCGGGTCAGGGCCTCGGTCTTCGCGGGCGGCAGCAACACGCCGCAGCGCGCGATCGCCGAAGAGGTGCGCCAACGGATCGTACGGATCGCGGCCGACGTGATCTGAGGGCTGAGCAGCCGGCGGCCGTTCCTGGCCGCCGCCGCGGACCTGACCGTTCTAGACGTTGAAGCGGAAGAGGATGACGTCGCCGTCCTGGACCGTGTAGTCGCGGCCCTCCAGACGCATCTTGCCGGCGGTCTTCGCACCCTGCTCGCCGCCGCAGGCAACGAAATCGTCGTAGCCGATGGTCTCGGCGGCGATGAAGCCGCGCTCGAAATCCGTGTGGATCGCTCCGGCCGCGCCCGGCGCCTTGGTGCCGCGCGGGATCGTCCAGGCCCGGCTCTCCTTGGGCCCGGAGGTGAGATAGGTGATGAGGTCGAGCAGTCCGTAGCCGGTCCGGATGAAACTGTGCAGGCCCGGCTCCTCCAGGCCCATGGAGGAGAGGTATTCCGACCGCTCCGCCGGGTCGGAGAGGGGGGAGAGTTCGGCCTCGATGGCGGCGGAGATGACGACGTATTCCGCGCCTTGTTCGGCGGCGAGGGCGGCCACGGCCTCGGTATGGCGGTTGCCAGTCGCGGCTTCCTCTTCCGAGACATTGGCGACATAGAGGACGGGCTTGGCGGTCAGCAGCTGCAGGGCGCGGAACTCGCGCCGGTCCGCCGGGTCGATCTTGGCGGTGCGAGCAGGCCTGCCTTCGCGCAGGACCTCGAGCGCGGCACCCATCAAGCCGGCGGCGCGCTTGGCGTCCTTGTCGCCCGATTTGGCGCGCTTCTCCGCCTGATCCGCGCGCCGCTCCAGGCTTTCCAGATCGGCGAGCATCAGTTCCGTGTCCACCGTCTCGGCGTCGCGCACCGGATCGACGGCGCCATCGACATGGGTGACGTTGTCGTCCTCGAAACAGCGCAGGACATGGGCCACCGCTTCGACCGCGCGGATATGGCCGAGAAACTGGTTGCCCAGCCCTTCGCCCTTGCTGGCGCCGCGCACCAGACCGGCGATATCGGTGAATTCGATCTGGGTCGGCACGACCGCCTTGGACTTGGAGAGTGCGGCGATCTTGGCGAGGCGCGGATCGGGCACGGACACCCGACCGACATTCGGCTCGATCGTGCAGAAGGGATAGTTCGCGGCCTCGGCCGCGGCGCTGGCGGTCAGGGCGTTGAACAGGGTCGACTTGCCGACATTGGGAAGTCCTACGATTCCGCAATTGAAGCCCATTATGAGTCCTCTGAT
>JAQCGR010000217.1 GCA_027619995.1 Pseudomonadota bacterium
GATCTCGGCGGCGGCGAAGCCGGCCACCGGGTCGCGCAGCATGTCGGCCGGCTCGCCCAGGCCGAAATCGAGGGACGGAAGCTGGTTCGGGATCATGGATCTGGCCCTCCTATCGGGCGATCAGTTTAGCCTGCGCGCGCAGGCGCGCGAACCTCGCCGTCCTTCTGATCGTGCCGATCAGCGAGCATCATCAGCGTCTGCTGCGAGGCACAGCACAGCTTCTCCTCGCCCTCCACGATGGCGAAGGCGTCGGCCCGGACGACCGTCAGGGTCCGGCCCGGCTTCAGCACTTCGCCCCGGGCGACCATGCGCGAGCCCGTGCCCGGCGCAACGAAATTGAGTTTGTATTCGACAGTCAGGATATTGGCATCGGCCGGCATGAGGCTATAGGCGGCGAAGCCGGCGGCGCTGTCCAACAGGCCCGCGATGGCGCCGCCATGGAAATAGCCATGCTGTTGCAGCAGGTACTTGCGCCAGGGCAGGTGCAGTTCGCAGAAGCCCGGCTCGACCCGCACCAATTCGACTCCCAGCAGCGCCATGAAGCTGTGCCGCTCGAACCCTCCGCTCACCTGCGCCGCGTAATCCGGGTTGCGGGGTTCGAAACCGGTCATCCCCATTCTCCTAAAATTTCCGGCCCCTAGAATTTCTGGACCAGGATCGCGCCGACGACCAGCAGCGCCGCGCCGATGCCGCGCCAGAGGGTGATATCTTGCTGGTGATAACCGGCAAGTCCCCATTGATCGAGCAGCAGGGCGCTGATCATTTGCCCGGCAATCACTCCGGCGATCATCGCCGAGGCGCCGAGGCGGGGAACGAGCAGGATCGTCGTCGCAACGAAGGCCGCGCCGAGCACGCCGCCGGCCACCCAGATATAAAGCGGCTCGCCCCCTGTCCTCGGCCAGGCCGGGATCGGCACCCGCAGGACCAGGGCCAGCAGACCCAGGACGATGGTGCCTGCGGTGAAGGAAATGAAAGCCGCGCTGACCGGGCTGCCGACCGTCGCGGAAAGCTGCGAGTTGATCCCCGCCTGAAACATGATGCCCGCGCCGACCGCCAGGGCGAGACCAAACCAGAGGATTGCCGCCATGGCCGGGGCCTAACCCATCCGGCCCGCGACGGCGCGGCGCGCTTCGCGCGGCGCCAGGCGGTCGAGCCGGCCTTCCAGGGCATCCAACCAGTCGAGGGCGATCACCGCATCCTCGCGCCCCTGCACAAGCCGCGCCCGATGCGCTGCGATCCGGGCGCGCATGACATCGGGCGACGACACCTCGCCCGGGCGGGCATAGTGGATATCCAGCATCTCCTTGATCTCCTCGAGGGAAAACCCCAGGCGCCTGCCGCGCAGAACCAGACGCAAACGCTTGCGGTCACGCTCGGAATAGAGCCGCGTCCGGCCGTGCCGCTCAGGGGCCAGGAGCCCGCAATCCTCGTAGAAGCGCAAAGTGCGCGCCGTCACGTCGAAGCTCTCGGCCAGATCAGAAATCGTATAGGGCGCGCCATCGGCCATGGCGGAACAATAAATTCCTCTTACGTTAACGTCAATATGTTTAGTTAACGTAAACGTAAATTTTTCATGAAAAACCTTGCACGATGGAAGAAATTGGTTGGGCCGACGAAGGCCTCGCCTATTCCGCCGCTTGCGGGGTCGCGGCACGACTCGGCAGGTTTCGCACCATATCGGCGATAAAATCCGGATAGCCGGCGGTTACCGGTGGGACGGGCAGGCGTGCCGTCATCTCGGCATGCAGTTCGGGCAGGCGCCAGAAGGGCACGCCCGGATAGGTGTGGTGGGCCATGTGATAGGGCATATTCCACAGCAGATAGCGCAGGATCGGGTTGGTTCGCACCGTGCGCGTCATCGTCACCGTGTCGCCCTCATGGGGCATGCCGGTGTGTTCGATCAGGTTCTGGGGCTGGTGGGTCCATTTGGTCAGCAGGACCGGCGCTACCCAGTAGATCACCGCCGCCCAGCTCTGCAGCGCCAGGGACGCTGCCAGAATCAGACCGTAGCTGAGCAGGGTCCAGCGCGCCTCGGCCACGATCGCCGGGCGTTGGCGCGCGGTCAGATAGGGTTCCTCCGAGGTGTCGCCCCGGGCCACCCGCACCAAATTCTGCGCCCGGCGAACCCAATAGGGCAGGCCCGTGAGCGAGAACAGAAAACCGCCCCGGGTGAGTGCGCCCCCTTCCCGACCCATGATCTCCGGATCGAGCGCCGGATCCTGAGTATGGCGGTGGTGGGTGAAATGATAGGCCTGATCGTGCTGATGGGGCCAGAACACCAGGAAACCGCATATCGTCCCGATGACATCGTTCAGGCGCCGGGATTCGAAGGCCGTCCAATGGCTGCATTCGTGCTGGGCGGCATAGAGGTAGTTAAGCGCCAGGCCGTGCAGAAGGAAGACCGGCAGTCCCCACCAGCTTCCCCAGGTGAAGTACAGCGCGGCGCCGCTCGCCAGGATCGCCGCGAGATGGCCCGCGAGGCGGGCGAGGCCGCGAGCATCGGATCGCCGCCTCAGCGCCTTGAGGCGCTGAGCCTCGACCAGATTCCTCCGTCCGATAAAGTCGTCCATATCCGACCCTTCCCTGACCGCTTCAGCCTCCGCCATTCCGGTTCTGGTGGCAAGAGACCCGAAACCGGACAGGCGCCTAGAGCAGGACCCAGGCGGCCAGGCCCAGGAAGGAGAAAAAGCCGACGACATCCGTCACCGTCGTCAGGAACACCGCCGAAGCGATTGCCGGATCGATGCCGCGCATGGCGAGGCCTAGGGGAATGGCCGTCCCGGCGAGGCCTGCGACCAGCATGTTGATGACCATGGCGATGGCCATGACCAGGGCCAGGTTCAGATCCTGGAACCACACTCCCGCGACCGCCGCCGCGATGAACGCGAAGAGAATGCCGTTGATGCCGCCGACGATCACCTCCTTGATGATGACCCGCATGGCGTTGGCGGGCGTCAATTCCTTCATCGCCAGGGCTCGCACGGCGACCGTCAGGGTCTGGGTCCCGGCATTGCCCCCCATGGAAGCCACGATGGGCATCAGGACGGCCAGGGCCACGGCCTGCTCGATCGTCGCCGCGAAGGCACCGATGACGAGCGAGGCCAGAATGGCCGTGCCGAGATTGATCAGCAGCCAGGAGAAGCGCTTCCGCGTTGTCTCGAGCACGGCACGGAACGTGTCCGCCTCGCTCACGCCGGCCAGGCGCATGAGATCTTCCTCATGCTCCTCATCGATCACGTCGACCACGTCATCGACCGTGATCACGCCCAGGAGGCGTCCGTCCTCATCGACCACCGGCGCCGAGATCAGGTTCTGTTGGCGAAACAGATGGGCGACATCTTCCTGATCGGTCATCGCCGGGATGGTGTTCAGCTCGCGATCGGATTCCATGATCTCGCCGACCGAAATGGCGCGCACCGTACGCAGCACACGACTCAACGGGATTGTGCCGACGGGCCGGTATTTGGAATCGACCACGAACAGATCGTAGAAATCGTCGGGCAGTTCCTCGGCCGCGCGCAGATGGTCGATGATCTCGCCGACCGTCCAATAGCTGGGTACCGCGACAACGTCGCGCTGCATCATGCGGCCGGCACTGTCCTCGGGATAGGCCAGGCCCTGCTCGAGCATGACCCGCTCGGAATCCGAGACCGCGGAGAGCACGGCTTTCTGCGCCTCGGGTTCCAGATCCGCGACCAGTTCGACGGCATCGTCCGAATCGAGTTCGGTGATGACGCTCGCAACCTCCTCGGTGTCGAGCAGGTCGAGCACCTCGTCTCGGACGGCTTCGTCCAGTTCGGCGATCGTGTCGGGTTCGAGCAGGGGCTTGAGGATGGCGACGACAAGACGGCGGTCGCCGGGGCTGAGCTGCTCCAGCAGATCGGCCGTGTCCGCGTAGTGAAGCGGTTCGACCAGCTCCTCGATGCGTGCTGTGTCGTTCTGGTCGAGGGCGTCGAGGACCTCGCGCACGACGCCTTCGCGAAGGCCCATGCCCTCCTCAATCACCGGTTTCCCGGTGTCCAGGTCGTCGCGCAGAGGATCGGCCATATATCACCACCCCGCCACGGTTCCCGGAGGCGCATCAGGCCCGGCCCGGTAGCGCCGCTGGTTGGAAAAAAGAAGGCCCGCCACTCTAGCACGGCGGGCCTTCGAAGAATGGTGCGGTCGAGAAGACTCGAACTTCCACGGGGTTTCCCCCACAGCGACCTCAACGCTGCGCGTCTACCAATTCCGCCACGACCGCTCAGGCGTCTTCACAATTCGAAGCTTGCCTATACTCGGCCCGGGATTTACCAAATCGGCACCCGCTCCGCAAGAGGGCCGAATTCCCCCCGAACACCCCTGCTGATTGAGTTAATTAATTGAAATCAAACATTGAATGGAAAATCGACGACCGCCCGGTGGAATACCAAACCGCGATTGCGGCGATGGAAGCGCGGGCGGTCGCGATCCGAGACGGCACGGCACCGGAGCAAGTCTGGCTGCTGGAGCACCCGCCTCTCTACACTGCCGGGACCAGCGCGCGGATCGAAGACCTGCTGCGGCCGGACCGCTTTCCCGTCCACCGCACCGGGCGTGGCGGGCAATACACCTATCACGGCCCCGGCCAGCGCGTGGCCTATGTCATGCTCGACCTTCAAGCCCGGGGCGGCGATATCCGGCGCTATGTCTGCGATCTTGAGGAATGGGTGATCCGCGCCCTCGCCGCCTTCAACGTGCGGGCGGAGCGGCGCGACGGCCGCATCGGCATCTGGGTCGACCAGGGTGGCGGACGCGAAGGCAAGATCGCGGCAATCGGTGTGCGCGTGCGGCGCTGGGTCAGCTATCACGGCATCGCCGTGAATCTCGACCCCGATCTGTCGCATTTCGACGGCATCGTCCCCTGCGGCATCGCCGATCCGAAATTCGGCGTCACCTCGCTCCACGATCTCGGCATCCCGGCCACCATGGCCGAGTTGGACAGCGCCCTGATCGCGGCTTTCGAAGAGGTGTTCGGCGGCCCCTGACAGAGGTCTGGTGACGGCGGACTAAACCGTCCTGGTCTGGGAAAACCCCTGCGAGCCGTCATCCTCGGCCGCTTCGCGCGAAATGGCCGTGACGCCGGCATCGGGCGGCCCGTCGCGGCAGGCTTCGATCATACCATCCACGGTTTCGGCCGGACCGATGAACAGGACCTCGACGCTGCCATCCGCGCGGTTGCGGACCCAGCCGCGCAGGCCGCGCGCCTCGGCCTCCGTGGTCGTCCAGGCCCGGTACCAGACATTCTGGACCCTGCCCTCGATGCGCGCCCGGACGGCGATCTCGGCGCCGGTCGTCACCGCCCTACTCGAATTCCAGGATCGGCTGGTCCGCCGCCAGGCTGTCGCCCGCCGCGGCGTGGCAGATCGAGACCACCCCATCGCGCTCGGCCCGCAGCACATTTTCCATTTTCATGGCCTCGACGATGGCCAGTTCCTCGCCGGCATACACCGTCTGGCCAGCTTCCACCTTGAGCGCGAGCAACAGGCCCGGCATTGGCGACAGCAGGAAGCGCGACATATCCGGCGGTTCCTTGACCGGCATGAGGGCGGCCAATTCAGCCGTGCGCGGATTCATCACCAGGGCCGAGAACTCGGCGCCGCCGTGAATCAGGCCATAGCCGATACCGTTGGCGCGCAATTGCACGGTCAGCGCCTGGCCGTCGCAGGTTCCCTCGAACAAGGTCCGGCCCGGCCGCCATTCGCTGCGCAGGGCATGACGGACGCCGTCGACCTCGACATCGAAGCCGCCTTCGACGGGGTCGAGCGTGGCGGCCCAGCCCCGTTCGCCGCTGCGCACGACCCAGGAAGTCCCGGCGGTCGCCTCGTGACCG
>JAQCGR010000218.1 GCA_027619995.1 Pseudomonadota bacterium
GCGAGGCCCCCCGCGAGGCGGCGCGCAGTGTCGTTCAGCTCGGCATGGCTCCAGCGCCGGACCGCGCCGTCGCGCGGGGCGACGACCGCCGTCGCCTCGCCATGCGCGGCCAGACTGTCGAACAGAATCTGTAATGTCCCGGTCTGCGACCCCTGGTCCGTCGTCATCGTCGCTCGCCTCTCTGCCGCCCTGATACTAACTGGGGTCCGCCCCTCGATTCGCCAAGACGCGGTTAATCCTGACACCGGGGGCCCGACACCAGAGGAACAAATGCGACCGGCAGGATAGCGCGCCGCGCCACCTGCCCATCCGCGCCCTTGATCAGCAGGCAGAGTTCCTGTCCCTCGCGCCGCGGCCCCAACGGAATCGCCATGCGCCGGCCGGGCGCGAGTTGCTCGACCAGGGCCGGCGGCGGAGTTTCCGCCGCCGCGGTCACGATGACCGCATCATAGGGCGCGTGTTCGGGCCAGCCGGCGCGACCGTCGCCCGTCCGGTACGCGATATTCGTGTAGCCGAGGGACTCGAGCCGCCGCGCCGCGGACTCGCCCAGTTCGGCGACGAACTCGATCGTGTAGACCCGCGCCGCGATCTCGGCCAGCACGGCCGTCTGATAGCCGCAGCCCGTCCCGATCTCGAGCACCCGCGATTCCGCCCGCAGGGCGAGCATGTCCGTCATCGCCGCGACGATGAAGGGCTGCGAGATGGTCTGGCCGTGGCCGATGGGCAGCGGCGCGTTGACATAGGCGGCGGCACGACGCCCCTCGGGCACGAAGGCTTCGCGCGGCACTCGGCCCAAGGCCGCCATCACCGCCGGGTCGAACTCGTCCTTGCCCAGACGATCCGCGACAAGGCGCACATCCCGCGCGATTTCGTGCATCATGGCATCGCGCGCGGCGGCCGCCGTCCTGTCGCCCGCTCCGTCCTTCGTCATGGGTTCGAGCCTAACGCGGGGTTGCGGGCGCGGGCGAGCGTTCTCATATCGCCCTCATACCGTCCGTCACAATCGAACCGCACGTCCTCACCGAATCGGAAGAACCGCCATGGCCGCAGAAACCCTCGCCTTTCAAGCCGAAGTCTCGAAGCTTTTGGATATCGTCGCGCGCTCGCTCTACAGCGAACGGGAAATCTTCCTGCGCGAATTGATCTCGAACGCCTCGGATGCTTGCGACAAGCTTCGCTACGAGGCGATCACGCGACCGGAATTGACTGCCGAGGATGCCGAGTTCCGCATCGTCCTGCGCCCCGATGCCAAGGCCAAAGTGTTGGAAATCTCCGACAACGGCATCGGCATGTCGCGCGACGAGCTGGTCGAGAATCTGGGCACCATCGCGCGCTCGGGCACGGCGGCCTTCGTCGACCGGCTGGCCGACGAGGGCGGCGAATCGCCCAGCCTGATCGGCCAGTTCGGCGTCGGCTTCTATTCCGCCTTCATGGTCGCGGACGAGGTCCGGGTGACAAGCCGGCGAGCCGGCGAGATGCAGGGCTGGTGCTGGGCCTCCGACGGCCAGGGCGCCTTCACCGTCGAGGAGGCCGAGGACGCGCCCGCGCGCGGCACCACGATCCGCCTGAAGCTGCGCAAGGACGCCAAGGAATTCCTGGAGCCCGAGCGTCTTGCCGCGATCGTCCGCCGCTATTCCGACCATGTCGCCCTGCCGGTCGTGCTGATCGAGGATGGCGGCGCGGAGCGTGTTCTCAACACCGCCTCCGCTCTCTGGACCCGGCCCAAGAGCGAGATCACGGAGGAGCAGTACACCGAATTCTATCACCATGTCGGCCACGGCTTCGATACGCCCTGGCTGGTCATGCACAACAAGGCCGAGGGGCGGATCGAATATACCAGCCTGCTCTTCGTGCCCTCGGCGCGGCCGTTCAACCTGTTCGACCCGGCCCGGCGCGCCGGCGTGAAGCTCTACGTCCGCCGCATCTTCATCACCGACGATTGCGAAGGACTGGTGCCCGGCTGGCTGCGCTTTCTGCAGGGCGTCGTCGATTCGGAGGATCTGCCCCTCAACATCAGCCGCGAGACCCTGCAGGACAATCCGGTGATCGCGCGCATCGGCAAGGCGTTGGTCAAGCGGGTGCTGGCCGAACTCAAGAAGAAGGCCGAGAAGGCGCCCGAGGACTATGTCGTCTTCTGGGACAATTTCGGCGGGGTGCTCAAGGAAGGTCTCTACGAGGCCGGCGATCAGCGCGAAAGCCTGCTGCCCCTGGTGCGCTTCCGCTCCACCGAAGTCGAAGGACAGACCAGCCTCGCCGACTATGTGTCGCGCATGAAAGAAGGTCAGGACGCGATCTTCTATATCACCGGCGAGGATGCCGAAGCCCTGGCCCGCAGCCCCCAGGTCGAGGGCTTCCGGGCGCGCGGCGTCGAAGTCCTGCTGATGGCCGATCCGATCGACGATTTCTGGATCCAGGCCGTCGGCGCTTTCGAGGACAAGCCTTTCCGTTCGGTCACGCGCGGCGATATCGACCTTTCCGCCCTCGGCGCCAAGGCGGAAGGCAAGGATGCAGCGAAGGAGGACGAGGCGAAGACGACCGAGGACGCGCCCATCGACGGGCTGATCGCGGCCTTCCGTCTGGCCCTGGCCGACACGGTCAAGGATGTCCGCCGGTCCGAGCGTCTGACCGACAGTTCGGTCTGTCTGGTTGCCGATGACAGCGATTTCGACATGCATCTCGAACGGATGCTCAAGCAGCACAAGCAGCTCGACACGACATCCAAGCGGATTCTGGAGGTGAACCCGGACCATGCCTTGATCCGGGCTCTGGCCGGCAAGGTCGCCGAGGGCGCTTCGGCCGATCTGGTCGCCGACGCCGCGGAACTGCTGCTCGACCAGGCGCGCCTCGCCGAGGGCGAGCCGGTGCGCGACGTGACGGCCTTCGGCCGCCGGCTGGCGAAGGTGATGGAGCGGGGTCTCGGCGCCGCCTAGGCCACGCGGCGCGCCTGTTCGGATACCGCCGGGCACCAGCCTCCCAGGGCCAGCCAATGGTCGGGGCCCTGGCCCGGCTCGCCGAAGGGCAGGACCACCGTGCGAAAACGGATCAACGCGCCCGCATTGGTCTGGAATTCACCGTCATGAAGGATCGGCGAAGGCTTGTGCAGGAGCTGCGTGCCAAGCGAACGGACGATGCCCATGACCACGGCGGCGGAATAGGGGTCGACGGGACCGGCGCCACGATCGGGCTCGAGCCGGTCGAGAAAAAAGGTGCCGATCCGGCAGGTCACGGCCTGGGTGCGGCCATGGCCGAAATGGCCGGTGATGCAATAGTCCCCGAGATCTTCGACAACCCCGGCATGGCATTCCCAGGACGGCATGGCGCGCGTCCCGCGCGCATCGCGCCAGCGCGCGAGAAGCTGCCGGCTCTTCCGCCGGTCTTCCGAAACGATCATGGCAGGGCCAGTGGCGCCCTCCTCGTTGGGAAAGCGCGCCGTGCCCGCATCGGGAATCTCACGATGAATGTCACGCCCACCGCTTCCGGGCATGGTCCGCTCCCCTCGCTCTCGTCTTGTCGCAGGGTCACGCTACGCAACCGCGCATCTGCCCGATGTGACGGCGGACACAGGCCGGACGATCCTCGAGGCAATAACGATAAATAACGATATTGGCGGAACTAAAGATCCCGCAGGGTCGCAAAGGTCTCGAGCGGCTCGCGCCGGGTATAGAGTTCGTTGGCGGGCGCACTTTCGTCGGCATGGCCCAGCGCGAGGCCGCAGACGACGATCCCCTCCTCCGGAATGCCGAGGAGCGGTCGCAGGATCTTGTGATAGGGCGAAAAGGCTTCCTGCGGGCAGGTATCCAGCCCCATGCCGCGTGCCGCCACCATGAGGGACTGGAGGAACATGCCGAGATCCATCCAGCTGCCGACGCTCAGATCCCGCTCGATCGTCAGGATCATGCCCACGGGCGCATCGAAGAAGACGTAGTTGCGGTCCGCGGCGGCTCTGCTGCCCTCGTAGTCTCCCTTCACGATGCCCATCAGGTCGTAGAGGGCCCAGCCGACCTCGCGACGGCGCGCCTTGTAAGGCTCGCGCCACTGTTTCATCGCATAGACGTATTCGGCCTCGTGCCCCTCTTCGCCCGAACCACGCGCCGCCAGGATCGCCTCGCTGACTTTGGCCTTGGTCTCGCCGGCAAAGGCATAGACATGCCAGGGCTGGTGATTGTTGGCGCTCGGCGCGCGCGCGGCCGTCTCCAGCAGGCGTTCGACCGTCGCCCGGTCCACCGGATCGGGCAGAAAAGCGCGAATTGAGGCGCGCGACCGGATCGCGCCCTCCACGGCCTCCCAGGCCGCCGGCCCTTCGGGCCCCTTCGGACGGCTCATGCCGCGGCGAGGATATTGCGCAACACGTAGTGCAGGATGCCGCCGCTGCGGAAATATTCGACCTCGTCCACCGTGTCGATCCGGCAGATCAGGTTCGCCGTCGCTTTGCTGCCATCGGTCCGGCGGATCGTGCATTCCACGGTCATGCCGGGATCGATGCCTTCGGCGAAGCCCGTGATATCCACGGTCTCCGACCCGTCGAGACCCAGGGTCTGGCGATTCACGCCCTCGGGGAATTGCAGCGGCAGGACGCCCATGCCGATGAGGTTCGAGCGATGGATGCGCTCAAAGCTCTCGACCACCACGGCCTTCACGCCCAGCAGGCGTGTGCCCTTGGCCGCCCAGTCGCGCGAACTGCCGGTGCCGTATTCCTTGCCCCCGAAGATGACCAGCGGCACGCCCTCGTCGGCGTATTGCATGGCCGCGTCATAGACCGGCATGACCGCGCCGTCGGGCATATGCCTGGTCACGCCGCCGACGATCTCCGGCGTCATCTCGTTGCGGATGCGGATATTGGCGAAGGTGCCGCGCATCATCACTTCGTGATTGCCGCGGCGCGAGCCGTAGGAGTTGAACTCGCGCGGCTCGACCCCGTGCTCGACGAGATATTTGCCCGCCGGGCTGTCGGCCTTGATCGCGCCCGCCGGCGAGATGTGATCGGTGGTCACCGAATCGCCCAGCACCATCAGGACGCGGGCATTCTTGACCTCTTCAAGGCCGTGGGCTTCGCGCCCCATGCCCTCGAAGAAGGGCGGGTTGCGGACATAGGTGCTGTTCGGCTGCCACTCGTAGGTGCGGCCGTCCGTGCTTCCCATGCTCTGCCAATCGGCATCGCCCTTGAACACATCCGCATAGCGGTCGCGGAACATCGCCGGCGTCAGGACGGCGTCGATGACCTCGCGGATTTCCGCGTTGCTCGGCCAGATATCCTTGAGATAGACCGGATTGCCGTTCGAATCCTCGCCGAGCGAGTCCTTGGCTACGTCGATATCCAGGCTGCCGGCCAGGGCATAGGCCACGACCAGGGGCGGCGAGGCGAGATAGTTGGCCTTCACCTGGGCATGGATGCGGCCCTCGAAATTGCGGTTGCCGGAAAGCACGGCGCAGACCGTCAAATCCTCGGCCTCGATGGCCTTGCCGACCGCCTCGGGCAGCGGCCCGGAATTACCGATACAGGTGGTGCAGCCATAGCCCACCAGGTTGAAGCCGAGCGCGTCGAGATCGGCCTGCAATCCGCCAGCCTCGAGATAATCGGTGACGACCTGGCTGCCCGGCGCGAAGGAAGTCTTGACCCAGGGTTTGACCTGGAGGCCGAGCGCGCGCGCCTTGCGCGCGACCAGCCCCGCCCCGACCAGCACACTGGGATTGGAGGTATTGGTGCAGCTCGTGATCGCGGCGATCAACACACTGCCATGACCAATGTCGGTTTCCCTCACCTGCGTGGCCACGGTGCCGAGCTGGGCCTCGGTCTTGCCAAAGCCCCCGTCGCTCACGGGTTTCTCGAACGTGGCCGCAAAAGAATCCT
>JAQCGR010000219.1 GCA_027619995.1 Pseudomonadota bacterium
CCCGGCGCCCCGGCTCGCCTTCTACTACGCCGCCGTATTCGGCCTTATCGGCATCCAGCTCCCCTTCTGGCCGGTCTGGCTGGCATCCCGGGGGCTGGATGCGACCGAGATCGGCCTCTTCTTCTCCGCCGCGCTCTGGATCAAGACGATCAGCAATCCGCTGATCGGCGGCGCGGTGGACCGGACAGGGGAGCGGCGGCGGCCGATGATTCTGTTCGCCACCCTCTCGCTGGCCGGCTACGCCCTTTATCCCTTCGCCCATGGGTTCTGGCAGATCCTGATCATCGGCATGATCACCGGAGTCACCCTTGCGGCCCTGATGCCGCTGGGCGAGAGCCTGACCATGCGCCTGACCTACGAGCGGGGCATGGACTACGGCCGGATCCGGCTCTGGGGTTCCATCGCCTTCATCCTGGGAGCGCTCGGCGCCGGCTCTTTCCTTGAAGGGCAGGAACCGGACACCGTGCTCTGGCTGTTGCTGGCCGCCCTGGCGGTCCTCCTTCTGGCCTGCGCAAGCGTGCCCGACCACCGCCTGCCGAAGCCGCCCGGCCGTGGGTTCCCCATCCTCGCGCTGCTGCAAAAACCGCAATTCGCCTTGTTCATTGCCGCTTGCGGCATGCTGCAGGCGAGCCACGCGGTCTATTACGGCTTCGCGACCCTGCACTGGCGGGCCGCCGGCCTTTCGGACTTCACCATCGGCCTTCTCTGGGCCGAGGGCGTGGCGCTCGAAGTCGCGCTCTTCGCCCTGGGCAACAGGGCCGTTTCGCGCTTTGGGCCGATCGGGCTGATGCTGCTGGCCGCAGGTGCGGGGGTGCTCCGTTGGAGCGTGACCGCCTGGACCGTCGAACTCGGCCCTCTGTTGGCGGTCCAAACCCTGCATGCGCTGACCTTCGGCGCGGCCCATCTGGGGGCCATGCACTATATCCAGCGCACCGTGCCCGGGGCGCAAAGCGCCTCGGCCCAATCGCTCTATTCGGCGATCGGCATGGGTCTGGTCGTGGGATTGGCGATGTCGGTCTCGGGCCTGCTCTACGAAAGCGTGGGTGGCGGCGCATTCCTAGCGATGGCCGCGCTCAGCCTTGTCGGCGGGCTGCTATGTCTGGTCCTGCTGCGCGCAGGAGAACCCGTGGCTGCACCCTGATCTCGCTCAACAATCCGGCTTGGCCACCGGCTCGACCCGTTCCAGGGTGGCGTCGATAACGAAATCGCCATAGTCCATCTCGAGGCTGCGCGCGACGCCGTTCTCGAGCAGAACCACGCCCAGTTCGTAATGCGGCTCCGTTTTTTTGCCGAGGAAGTCGAAAAAGGCCAGGCGCATGCGCCAGCCGCGCACCCCGGCGATCGACTCGGGGGCATCCGCCGCGCCCGGCGCAACCGGCCGCCCGATCACGGCATTGATCCGGGCCGCGCCTTCCTCGGTCGCGCCGTCGAACACCACGGCAAAGAGCAGCGGATCGCCCGCCTCGGCCTGTTCGAGCAGTTTTACCGTATGGGCGGTCGGAAACAACGTGCCGGCCGGCAAGGCCATGACCCGGCCTTCGGGGTCGGAATAGCGCGCCTCGCCCGCGCCATCGGCATCGAGCGCCGCTTCTCCGGCGAAAGTTTCCGTATCCTCGCCATTGCGCTTGCTTTTGACCCGGAAGCTGTATTCCCGCCCGTCCAGGCTCTCCCAACTCGTATAGGCTGTTTCGCTGCGCAACCCGCCGCCATTGGCCAAAGCGAGGTCGAGCGCGATGCGCTGCCGCACCGTCCATCCCTCGCAGGATTCGTCCCATTCGATGACCATTGCGCCGCGCGCGCCTTCGACGCCACTCCCGGAGTCCGACCGGCCCAGGCTGAGGGCATAGGCCGCACGGTGAGGCACGAGGTCGTAAATTCCGGCCAACGCGGGTGGACCGGCGAGGAACAGAGCGAGGCCGAGAATCAACCCGCCGAAACCCGCCGAAAGCGGACGGCGCCAAGAAATCGATGCGATCATGGACCGCAATCTATGGCATGTGACCGCGCCGCGCGAATACAATCCG
This sequence comes from Pseudomonadota bacterium, assembly GCA_027619995.1. Classification (GTDB taxonomy): domain Bacteria; phylum Pseudomonadota; class Alphaproteobacteria; order CADEGL01; family CADEGL01; genus JABIRQ01. The sequence goes on from JAQCGR010000219.1 coordinate 2,025, forward strand.
GCCGGCCAACCCGCCGACCCGCCTTCCATCCCCGATTCATTCTCTTTCCCCACCCGATTCCACGCCAATCCAGAGACGGAGAGCCGCAGCACATGACCGAACGTCCCCGCATTCTCGTCACCAGGAAGATCACCGATCCCGCGGAGGCGCGGCTCCAAGACCTGTTCGACGCCCGTCTCAACCCCGAGGATCGGACCTATTCGGCCGATGACCTGATCGCCCTGGCCGACGGCATGGACGGGTTGCTGGTCGCCGCGGGCGACCCGATCAACGCGAAGGTGATCGCCGCCCTGGCCGACAGCGTGCGGATCATCGCCACGCTGTCGGTCGGACACGAGCATATCGACCTGGACGCGGCGCGGGCGCGCGGAATCCCCGTGACCACGACCCCCGGCGTGCTCGACAACGCAACGGCCGAAATGGCGATGATGCTGATGCTCTGCGCGGCGCGGCGTGCCAACGAGGGCTTTCGCCTGGTGCGCGAGGACCGTTGGAAGGGGTGGACACCGACCATGCTTCTGGGCACGGAAGTGACCGGAAAGCGCCTCGGCATCGTCGGCATGGGCCGAATCGGCCAAGCCGTCGCGCGCATGGCCAAGGGATTCTCGATGGCGGTGCATTACCACAACCGATCTCGTCTCACCCCCGAACTGGAAAACGGCTCAATCTTTCATGAAGAGGTCGATTCCCTGCTCGCGGTCAGCGATTTTCTCTCCCTCAACTGCCCCCTGACCCCCGAGACGACCGGGTTCCTGAATGCGGAGAAGATCGCCAAACTGCCCGACGGGGCGGTGGTGGTGAACACTGCGCGCGGCGCCGTGGTCGATGACGACGCCCTGATCGCCGCCCTGAGAAGCGGCAAGCTGGGCGCGGCGGGGCTGGACGTCTTCACGGGCGAACCGGCCGCCAATCCGGCCTACCGCGGTCTCGACAATGTGTTCGTCATGCCCCATCTGGGCAGCGCCACGCACGAGGCGCGCGATGCCATGGGATTCAAATGCGCGGAAAATCTGCTGGCCGTCTTCGAGGGTCGCGAGCCCCCCGACCGGGTCGCGTGATCGCGGCCTAGAGTCGCGTGATCCAGGCGTCCTCGACCCCGGCGCCGGCAATACTGTCCCGCCGGGCCTGGGCCTCGGGCAGGGCATAAGGCCCGGCGACGACCCGGTAACGGGCCTGGCCCCGAACCGTCGCGGCGCGGACCTGGGCAGCCAAATCGCCAAACCCTACAGCCGCTCGCTTCGCTTGATCGTGCTCGGCGAAACTGCCGAGCACGAGATAGACGCTCTTTTCCGAAACGGCGGCGCCAATGGCCCCGGCCGCGACGGCCTCATCCGACCAGCTTTCGCGGACCGGCACCGGAACCGCGACCGCATGCGCTACGGCGGACATTTCGGCGCTCGCGAGGCGCGCTACCTGCCCCATCGACGGCGCTGTCGCTGGCGCGAAAAACTGCAATCCTGCGGCCGGACCGAAAGTCGGGCCGGCAGCACCGGGGATAAGCGGCATCATATTGCCCATATCGAAAGGCAGGTCCGAAACCGACCTGCCAGGGACGGCCGCTGAGGCGACCTGCATCGGCGCCTGAATACGATCCAGCCGACGAACGGGCCTGTCCGCTTCAACGACGGATTCGCCGGCGCGAGCGATAACGGGGGCTGCGGGACGGACGACGGTCGGAGCGACCGACCGGGCGGGAGCCGGCTCCGCCCCTGTCGAAAGCACCCTGACCGAATCCGGGGACGAATTCACAGACGAATCCGCAGACGAATCCGCGATGTCCTGTGCCGGTGCCACCGTATTGTCCCCTTCGATCGAGGCCGGTGCGTATATGGTCAGACCACTGGGCTCGCGCATCGTTGCCATCTGTTCAAAGACTTGTTGCTCGCCCAGATGCAGGGAGCCGCGCCGCATCACATCCATATCGGCCGTGCTCAGGGGAGGTTCCGTCCATGGGTCGTCATAGGCCGTTTCCGGCCCCTTATAGGCGACGAGAACGGTTTCCGACGCGCCGACCTCGACGAGGCAGATATCGTCGTTCTTCACCACCCGCCACATGGCGCAATCTTCTCCGGTGACTTCCGAAAGGGCGTGATCTTTCAAGCTTTTGCCCGAGGCCGCGAGGCTGACGCCATCCACGGCGAGCGACGCCAGGGACACGGCCGGCGGGATAAAACAGCCGGCCAAGGCCATCGGTAACAGGATAGACAAACCCAGCCCGGGAAGAATTCGCACTTTGACCTCTCGATATGGCGTCTTATCTCTTTTTCTCTTTTAATACACTGAAGGAATTGAATAGCAATTGCAACTACATACTGCGTTTATTTCAATCGGTTTTGTCCATATGTTAAGCTATTATTTCGCTTACCCTCCGCTCAAAGACACGAATTCAGCGGGCTGGCCACGACGTTTTTCCATGTTCAGAAAGAGGATCCAATTCATTGAATTGACTCATCTTCGGTGCGAGACCTTCTCTTCGCTCACTGGAACAGGAGGAGAGTTGATCGCATGAGCACTGCCGTCCTTCTTCACCATTTGGCTCCAAATTCAAAAATCGACCGCGACCGCCCTGATGCCCGCAAAAGGTTTCTCGCGCTATGCTCGCGCGCTCCGCATCTATAGTGTTGCGCCCATGACACCAATAACCGAAACCGCCCCCCTCTCCGCCTTGTGCGAGCGGCTGGCGAAAGAAGACTTCGTGACCGTCGATACGGAGTTCATGCGTGAGCGGACCTACTGGCCCCGACTCTGCCTGGTTCAACTCGCCGGGGACGACGAAGCCGCGACCATCGATTCCATGGCCGAGGGCCTATCCCTGGAGCCGCTCTTCGAACTGCTCGCGAATCCCGATGTCATCAAGGTCTTTCACGCCGCAAGGCAAGATATCGAGATATTCTACAACCTGACCGGCACCGTCCCGTCCCCGGTCTTCGACACCCAGATCGCCGCCATGGTCAGCGGCTTCGGCGATCAGGTCGGCTACGAAACCCTTGTTGCCAAGCTGGCTGGGGAACAGGTCGACAAATCCTCGCGCTTCACGGATTGGTCGAAACGGCCGTTGACCGACAAGCAGCTCGCCTATGCCCTGGACGATGTCATCCATCTGCGCCCGGTTTACCGCAAACTCAAGAAAAAGCTCGAGAAGACCGGCCGAGCCAATTGGCTCGACGAAGAACTGGCGATCCTGACTGCGATTGAAACCTACCGGATGGAGCCGGAAGACGCCTGGCGGCGGCTCAAGCTGCGAACGACCGATTCCCGGTTCCTGTGCGTCGCGCGCGAGGTTGCCGCCTACCGCGAGCGCGAGGCGCAATCGCGTGACGTGCCGCGCAACCGGGTCATCCGTGACGAAGCGATCACGGAGATCGCCGCCCATCGGCCGCGCGACGAAAAGGCCCTGGAGCGCATCCGCGCCGTGCCCGACGGCTTCGCCCGCGGACGCATGGGGGTGGCCGTGCTTGAAGCGGTCGAACGCGCTCTCGCACTGGCCGAGGAAGATCGACCGCAGGTCGACGACAAGCCCAATATTCCGCGCGGGCTTGGACCGGTCATCGATCTTCTCAAGGTGCTGCTGAAGATGAAATGCGACGAGCACAACGTCGCTCCCAAGCTGATTGCCAATGTATCGGAGCTGGAGTTGATCGCGGCCGATGACGAGGCCAATGTGCCGGCCCTGCGGGGCTGGCGGCGCGAGGTCTTCGGCGCCGACGCCCTGGCGCTGAAAAATGGCGAAGTCGGTCTGACGATTCGGAAGGGCCGCATGGCCCTGGTCCGCCAGAGCGTCGGGGGCTGAT
>JAQCGR010000220.1 GCA_027619995.1 Pseudomonadota bacterium
TCTTCCGGTCGAGCAAGCATATCTATGCCAAGCTACTGCATTTAAAGAACGGGAAAACCCTGGCTGCGGCTTCATCGATCGACAAGGGCCTGCGGGACACGCTCAAGACCGGCGCGGATTCCGCGGCGGCGAGCGAAGTCGGCAAGCTGATCGCCGAGCGCGCCAAGGCCGCCGGTATCGCGAGCGTCGTCTTCGATCGGGGCGGCTACCAATATCATGGTCGGGTCAAAGCCCTGGCCGATGCCGCCCGCGAGGGCGGGCTGACATTCTAACAGGATCGAGCTGATGGCACGTGATTCGAGACGGCAGTCGGGACGGCATGGAGATCGCGAAGATAGCGATTTCGTGGAGAAGCTCGTCGCGATCAACCGCGTCGCGAAGGTGGTCAAGGGCGGCCGACGTTTCGGCTTTTCCGCCATCGTCGTGGTTGGCGACGGCAAGGGTCGGGTCGGTGCGGGCCTGGGCAAGGCGCGCGAGGTGCCGGAGGCTATCCGCAAGGGTACCGAGCAGGCCAAGCGCCTGATGGTTCGCATCCCCCTGCGCGAGGGCCGCACGCTTCACCATGACACGATCGGGCGGTTCGGCGCCGGGCATGTCGTCCTGCGCTCCGCACCTGCGGGCACGGGCATCATTGCCGGCGGCCCGATGCGCGCGATCTTCGAATGCCTCGGCGTGCATGACGTCGTCGCGAAATCGATCGGCACGGCCAACCCGCATAACATGATCAAGGCGACCTTCGAGGCGCTCAAGAGCGTTTCGTCGCCGCGCCAGGTCGCGGCGCGCCGCGGCCGCAAGGTCGGTGAAATTCTCGGCCGCTCGGAAGACGAGCTGGTTGCCGAGGCGGTGGAGTAGACCATGGCGGATAAGAAGAAGGCGACGTTTCGCGTGACCCAGACGGGCAGCCCCATCGGGCGCCCCAAGGATCAGCGGCAGACCCTTGTCGGGCTTGGCCTGAACAAGATGGGCCGTACGCGCGAACTCGAGGATACGCCGGCCGTGCGTGGCATGGTCAGGAAAGTGCACCATCTGGTGCGCGTCGACGAAGCGGGCTGAAGGCGAATAGCCGCAAGCCATCGAACGGGATTACGGGACCATGAAACTCAACCAGCTCTCCGACAACGAGGGAGCGCGCAGCAATCGCAAGCGCGTGGGCCGGGGCAACGGCTCAGGCACCGGTACGACCGCCGGGCGCGGCCAGAAGGGCCAGAAATCGCGCAGCGGCGTTTCGCTCGTCGGCTTCGAGGGCGGCCAGATGCCGCTCTACCGCCGTCTGCCCAAGCGCGGCTTCAGCAATGCCAAATTCGCCAAGCGCTATGCGACGGTGAATCTCGGCGTTGTGCAGCGCGCGGTCGATGGCGGCAAGTTGGACGGCAAGAAGACCATCGATCATGCGGCCCTGACCGCGGCCGGCCTCTGCCGCGATGCGCGCGATGGCCTGAGACTCCTTGCAAAAGGCGAGATCAAGACCAAGTTGAACTTTGAAGTCGCCGGCGCGTCGAAGGCCGCAATCGAAGCGGTCGAGAAAGCCGGTGGCAAAGTCGCCCTGACCGCATCCTCGGCCGCTGACGAGGCGGCCCCGGCGAAGGCAAAGGCCAGCAAGAAGACCAAGGAGTCCGGCAAGGGGGAAGCCGAATCCGAGGCCGAGAGCTGAACTCGGAGTAAGATATGGCATCCGCCGCGGAGCAACTCGCCTCCAATCTGAACATCGGTGCCTTCGCCAAGGCGACTGAGCTCAAGAAACGAATTTGGTTCACCCTCGGCTGCCTGATCGTGTTCAGGCTGGGCACCTATGTGCCCATGCCTGGCATCGACCCGCATATCCTCAAAGATATCTTCGAACAGCAGGCCGGTGGCGTGCTGGGCATGTTCAACATGTTCGCGGGCGGTGCCCTGGGGCGCATGACGATCTTCGCGCTCGGGATCATGCCCTACATCTCGGCCGCCATCATCATGCAGCTGATGAGCGCGGTGTCGCCCCGGCTCGAGCAGCTCAAGAAAGAGGGCGAGACCGGCCGCAAGAAGATCAACCAATACACCCGCTACGGCACGGTTCTGCTGGCGATCGTCCAGGGCTATGGCATCGCCGTCGGGTTGGAGAGCATGCAGGGTAGCGCTGGGTCGGCGGTGATCGATCCCGGCATGTTCTACCGCATGACCGCCGTCATCACCTTGACCGGCGGCACCGTTTTCCTGATGTGGCTGGGCGAGCAGATCACGGCCCGCGGCGTCGGCAACGGCATCTCGCTGATCATTTTCGCGGGCATCGTGGCGGAATTGCCGGGCGCCCTCTTCTCGACCCTCGAATTGGGCCGCCAGGGCGTTCTGCCGACCATCCTGATTCTCGTTCTGATGGTCATGGCGGTTGCGGTCATCGCCTTCGTCGTGTTCATGGAGCGCGCCCAGCGGCGCATCCTCGTCCAGTATCCGAAGCGCCAGCAGGGCAATCGCATGATGGGCGGCCAGTCCACCCATCTGCCGCTCAAGCTGAACACGGCGGGCGTCATTCCGCCGATCTTCGCATCCTCCCTGCTGCTCATGCCGGTGACCCTGGCCGGCTTCAGCGCGGGCGGGCAGGGCCCTGAATGGCTAACCACGGTGACGGCGGTCCTGGGACGGGGCCAGCCGCTCTATCTGGCCCTCTATATCAGTCTGATCGTCTTCTTTTGCTATTTCTACACCGCCGTCGTCTTCAATCCGGCCGATACGGCCGACAATCTGAAGAAGTATGGGGGCTTCGTCCCGGGCATCCGCCCCGGCAAGAACACCGCGAACTATCTCGATTTCGTGCTGACCCGTCTGACCACCATCGGTGCGGCCTATCTGGCTCTGGTCTGCGTCCTGCCGGAAATCCTGATTTCCCGCTATCAGGTGCCCTTCTATTTCGGCGGCACCAGTCTGCTGATCGTGGTCACGGTGACGATGGATACGGTCGGGCAGATCCATTCCCATCTGCTGGCCCATCAGTATGAAGGCCTGGTCAAGAAGTCCAAGCTCCGGGGCAAGCGCGGATGATCCTGATCCTTCTCGGCCCGCCGGGATGTGGCAAGGGCACGCAGGCCCAGCGCATCCAGCAGGCCTACGGCATCGTTCAATTATCGACCGGCGACATGCTGCGTGCAGCCGTCGCCTCCGGCAGCGAAATCGGACAACGCGCCAAGGCGATCATGGCGCGGGGCGATCTGGTGCCGGACGAGGTCGTTATCGGCATCATCGCCGACCGGATCGCCGAGGCGGATTGCGCCAAGGGCTTCATCCTCGACGGCTTCCCGCGAACCGTCGCCCAGGCTCGGGCGCTCGATGCGATGCTTGGCCAGAAGGGCCTGACCATCGGTCATATCATTGAGATCGTCGTCGACGAGCAGGCCCTGTTCGACCGTATCGAGGGCCGCGCCGCCGAGGCGGGCGAGGCCCGGGCGGACGACAATGCCGACGTCTTGCGCAACCGGCTCAAGACCTATCATGACCAGACCGCGCCGATCATTCCCTACTACCGCGACAAGGGTATGTTGGAGCAGATCGACGGCATGGCCGATATCGACGGCGTCACGGCGCAGATCGAGGCCATTCTTGGCGATTCCGGACGATGACGGCCGTTGACTTGCCTTCATCGACCACTATAATCCCGGCCTCCGCGCGCCCGTGCGTGCGCGGACCCAAAATCGTGTCGAATCATTAAGTCCAGATCGGCGGATCGCCCTTCCGGGTAAGGAGTATCGCAGGTGGCGCGTATTGCAGGTGTTAATATCCCAACGCAGAAGCGTGTGCATATAGCGCTGACCTATATCCATGGGATCGGCCATACGAAGGCCCGGCAGATCTGCCAGTCGGTTGGAGTGCCGGAAGAGCGGCGCGTCAACCAGATGACGGATGACGAAGTCATCCGCATCCGCGAGGCGATCGATCGCGACTACACGGTCGAGGGCGATCTGCGGCGCGAGGTGGCGATGAACATCAAGCGTCTGCTCGATCTCGGTTGCTATCGCGGCCTGCGTCACCGTAAGGGGCTGCCGGTCCACGGCCAGCGGACCCATTCAAACGCCCGCACTCGGAAGGGCCGTGCCCGTCCGATTACCGGCAAGAAAAAAGCCTAGGGCGGAGATAGTCGGTAATGGCAAAGAACACCACACAGCGTGTGCGTCGTCGCGAACGGAAGAACATCACCTCCGGCATCGCGCATGTGAATGCTAGCTTCAACAACACGATGATCACCATCACCGACGTGCAGGGCAACACGATTGCCTGGTCGTCGGCCGGCGGTCAGGGCTTCAAGGGCTCGCGCAAGTCGACCCCCTTTGCCGCGCAGGTCGCGGCCGAGGATGCCGGTCGCAAGGCGCAGGAGCATGGCGTGAAAACCCTGGAAGTCTTGGTGAAGGGCCCGGGTTCCGGACGCGAATCGGCCCTGCGTGCGCTTCAGGCTGTCGGCTTCACGGTCACCACCATTAAGGACGTCACACCGGTTCCCCATAACGGTTGCCGTCCGCCGAAGCGTCGCCGCGTATAGCCGCGACGACGGTCCGCGTTTTCGCCGTTTCGCATCGGCCCAGGGCCGGCGCCCCCCATCGGGAGCGCGGCCCTAACAGAGTTTGAAAGGGTGCTGCTTTGCTTCAAAAAAATTGGACCGAGTTGATTAAGCCGAACAAGCTGCAGATCGATTCCGGAAACGAGCCGGCACGCATGGCCACGATCGTCGCGGAGCCGCTTGAGCGCGGCTTCGGCCTGACTCTGGGCAATGCATTGCGGCGGATTCTGCTGTCTTCGCTTCAGGGCGCCGCGGTCACCTCGATCCAGGTCGACGGCGTGCTGCATGAATTCTCGTCTATCCCCGGCGTGCGCGAGGATCTGACCGACATCGTCCTCAATGTGAAGTCGATGGCGCTGCGCATGCATGGCGAAGGCCCCAAGCGCATGCTGCTGAAGGCCGAAGGACCGGGCGAAATCACCGCCGGCATGATCGAGACGGGCCACGATATCGAGATCCTGGATCCCGAGCTCGTCATCCTGACTCTCGACAGTGCAGCCAAGATCTCCATGGAACTGACGGTCGAGAACGGCAAGGGCTACGTGCCCGCGACTCAGAGCCGTGCGGCCGATGCGCCGATCGGCCTGATTCCGGTCGACGCTCTGTTCAGCCCCGTGCGCAAGGTCGCCTACAAGGTCGACAACACTCGCGTCGGCCAGGTCACGGACTACGACAAGCTGTCGCTGTCGATGGAGACCAACGGCGCCGTCTCGCCCGAGGACGCGGTGGCGCTGGCCGCCCGTATCCTGCAGGACCAGCTGCAGCTGTTCATCAACTTCGAGGAGCCGCAGGCGGCGCGCGAGGAAAGCGAGGCCGACGAACTGCCGTTCAACCGGAACCTGCTGCGCAAGGTCGACGAGCTGGAGCTCAGCGTCCGCTCGGCGAACTGCCTGAAGAACGACAACATTATCTACATCGGCGACCTGGTCCAGAAGACCGAGGCCGAGATGCTTCGGACGCCGAACTTCGGCCGGAAGTCCCTCAACGAGATCAAGGAAGTCCTGGCGCAGATGGGTCTGCATCTCGGAATGGAAATTCCCGCCTGGCCGCCGGAAAATATTGAAGATTTGGCAAAGCGCCTCGAAGAGCCGTTCTAACGGTTCGGAAATTTAGGAGTAGGTACAATGCGTCACCGTAAAGGTCCGCGGAAACTCAATCGCACGAGCAGTCACCGCAAGGCGATGTTCGCGAATATGGCTACAGCACTGGTCAAGCACGAGCAGATCTTCACGACTCTGCCCAAGGCCAAGGAGCTGCGCAGTGTAGTGGACAA
>JAQCGR010000221.1 GCA_027619995.1 Pseudomonadota bacterium
CGGCTCGGCCGTGGTCGGCGAGGAGGCGGTGCACCGCGATCCGGCTGTGCTGGAGCGGCTGCAGAACGACGAGGCGCCGCGCTGGATCATCGATCCGATCGACGGCACGACCAATTTTTCCGAAGGCAGTGCGCTTTTCGTCGTCCAGGTCGCCTATGTCCTCGGCGGCCGGACGCGCGCATCCTGGATTCATGATCCGGTGCGCGACATCACCCTGAGCGCGGAGGAGGGGGGCGGCGCCTGGTCCGCGAGCGAGCGCCTTCATGTCGCCGGCAGCGCCTTGCCGCCCGAGGATATGCTGGGCGCGCTCTACGCCAATCCCAAACGTCCCGGCCTGACCCCCACCGTGGCCGAGTTCCGCAAGCGTCAGGGCGGGGCCTATCGGCGTTGCGTCGGCCAGGAATATCTCTCCCTGGTGCTCGGCGAAATCCACTATGCCCTGTTCACCCGCCTGCTGCCCTGGGATCACGCGCCGGGCGTTCACCTGCACCAGGAGGCCGGCGGCTTCGGCCGGCTGATTGATGGCGCCCGTTATCGGCCGGCCCTGGCCAAGGGCTATATCCTGCTCGCACCCGACGAGGATCGTTGGCACAAGCTGCGCGATCTGTTCATCGCCGAGCCGCCGCTGTTTCCCTCGGCATGATCGGATAGCGCCGTCAGACCGCAATAGCGATCAGGTGCGACGACTATCTGGCCGGTGATATCGGTAAGCGGCCGTTTTGTTTGCCGCCGGTTCCGGTGGACTTGGCCGGATCGGCGGCGGTCGCTCGACGTTTGGCGATTCGCTATCCCCTGACCCGCTCGCTTTTGGGATCGTAGAGGGGACGAAGGCTGGCTTCGGCAGGGATGCGTTCACCGGCGACCTCGATCTCGTAGCTGCCGCCGAGCAGCCAGTCGCGATCGACGACCGCGCCGCCGTTCTCGACATAGCCCATGCCGACCGCCGCGCCGAGAGCATGGCCGTAGGAGCCGGAGGTGGTGCGCCCGACGATGCGGCCATCCCGCCAGATCGGCTCGTCGTGATAGAGCAGAGGCTCGGGGTCTTTCAGGAGGAACTGGAGCAGGCGGCGGGTCACGCCTTCGTCGCGCTGGCGCAGGACGGCATCGCGGCCCAGGAAATCGGCGGGTTTGTCGAACGCGACGGCGAAGCCGAGTCCGGCCTGGATCGGCGAATCCTCGATGCCGATATCATGGCCCCAATGGCGGTAGCCCTTTTCGCTGCGCAGGCTGTCCAGGGCGTGATAGCCGGCGAAGGCGAGGCCATGGGCTTGGCCCGCTTCGGCCAAGGTGTCGAACACACCGGCCGCCATCTCGGTCGGCACATAAAGCTCCCAACCCAGCTCGCCCACATAGGTGACGCGCAAGGCGGTGGCGAGGCCGTAGCCGACCTCGATCGTCTGGGCGCTCATGAAGGGGAAGGCCTTGTTGCCGAGATCGGTATCGGTCACGGCCGAGAGCAGGTCGCGGCTTTTCGGGCCCATCAGGCTGAGGGTGGCGAGGGTCGAGGAGATATCGGTGACGGTGACCCGCGCTTCGCCGGCCTGGCGGCGCAGCCAGGCCAGATCCTTGATCGCGGTCGCGGCGGCGGTGACCACCATGAAGCGGTCCTCGGCCAGGCGGGTGACGGTCAGGTCGGCCTCGATCCCGCCATGGCGGTTGAGCCATTGGGTATAGACGACCCGGCCCGGCGCCACGGCCATGTCGGCGGCGGATACCCGTTGCATCACCGCTTCGGCGTCCGGTCCTTCGACCTGGAACTTGGCAAAAGAGGACAGGTCGAACAGGGCCGCGCCCTCGCGCGCCGCCATATGTTCGGCGCGCCAGGCCGGGAACCAGTTCTGGCGACCCCAGGCGTATTCGTAGCGCGGCTCGATGCCGTCGCGGGCGTACCAGTTCGCGCGCTCCCATCCCGCGACCGAGCCGAAGACGGCGCCGCGATCCGCGAGCCTGTCGTGCAGGGCCGAGCGGCGCACGCCGCGCGCCGTGGCCGGCTGGCGGAAGGGCCAATGGTGGTCGTAGAGCACGCCGAGGGTCTCGACGATGCGGTCGTGGAGATAGCGCTTGTTGTTCTGGAAGGGGAAGACCCGGCGGATATCGATATCCCAGAGGTCCATGGTTGGCTCGCCGGCGGCCATCCATTCGGCGACCGCCTTGCCCGCGCCCGCGCCCGAGGCGATACCGACCGAGTTGAAGCCCGCCAGGACGTAATAATTTCGAAGCTGCGGGGCCTCGCCCAGCATATAGCGGTTGTCCGGCGTGAAGCTCTCCGGCCCGACGAAGAGTTGGCGGATCTCGGCCGTCTCGAGGGCCGGCACGCGTTCCAGCGCATAGCCGAGCAGGGTTTCGAAATGGTCCCAATCCTCGGGCAGGGCGTCGAATTCGAAATCCTCGGGGATGCCGTTCATGGCCCAGGGCTTGGCGGTCTCCTCGAAGCCGCCGACCAGCAGCTTGCCGGCATCCTCCTTGTAGTAGGTGCGCCCGTCGTAATCGCGGAGGGTCGGGGTCATGGGGACCAGCCCGTCCATGGGCTTGGTCACGATGTAGAAATGTTCGGCCGCGTGCAGGGGGACGGGCACGCCGACAGCCTCGCCCAGCTCGCGGGCCCAGATGCCCCCGCAATTGACGGCGTAGTCGCAGGCGATCGCACCCTGGTCCGTGACGACGCCGGTGACGGCGCCGTTTTTCGTTCTTACCTCGGTGACCTTGACGTTCTCGAAGATTTTCGCGCCGCCCATGCGGGCACCCTTGGCCAGGGCGGCACAGGTGTCGGACGGGTTGGTCTGCCCGTCGCCTGGAATCCAGATCGCGCCGACCAGATCGTCGATGCGCATCAGCGGCCATTTCCGGCCGGCCTCCTCGGGCGAGATCACATCGACCTCGACGCCGAAGCATTTGGCCATGCCGGCCTGGCGGCGGAATTCCTCCATCCGGGCTTCGGTGCGCGCGACGGCGACGCTGCCGCGCCGGGTATAGCCCGTCGCCTGGCCGGTCTCTGCCTCCAGCTTTTCGTAAAGCTCGGTGCCGTAGCAGGCGAGGCGGGTCAGGTTATGGGTCGCGCGGATCTGGCCGACCAACCCGGCCGCATGCCAAGTCGTGCCGGAGGAAAGCTGCTTGCGTTCCAGCACCACCACATCGGTCCAGCCGAGCTTGGTCAGGTGATAGGCGACCGAACAGCCGGCGATGCCGCCGCCGATGACCACGACTCGGGCCTGGGTCGGGAAATTGTCGGCCATCGCCGATTCCTCCGCGCAATGTGCTTCGGTTCCCCGTAGCACTGCCGCGCCGGGAGGCGCAACTGAATGCGGAGAAGCGGCCGGAGCCTGACCCGTTGTCCCGCTTCGGTCGCGCCGCTACCATGCCGGCCGATTTGCCGCCGCGCCATCGCGCGGCATCCAATGCAGGGGGAGACACCACATGGCAGGCAAGAAGATCGCGTTCCTGGGGCTTGGCGTGATGGGGTATCCGATGGCGGGCCATCTGGCCGCCGCCGGCCATGACGTTGTCGTCTACAACCGCTCCAAGGCCAAGGCGACGGCCTGGACCAAGAAGCACAAGGGCAAGGCCGCCGCGACGCCGGCGGCCGCGGCCAAGGGCCGTGACATCGTGTTCTGCTGCGTCGGCAACGACGACGACGTGCGTTCCGTCGTCTACGGCAAGGACGGCGCCTTCGCCGGCATGGCCAAGGGCGCGGTCTTCGTCGATCACACCACCGCCTCGGCCGATCTCGCGCGCGAGCTGGAAGCGGCGGCCAAGAAGGCCGGCCTCGGCTTTGTCGATGCGCCGGTTTCGGGCGGCCAGGCGGGGGCGGAGAACGGCCAGCTCACCGTCATGTGCGGCGGCCAAAAGGCGGCCTTCACCAAGACCAAGGCGGCGATGGACTGCTACGGCAAGGCTGTCACCCTGATGGGCCCGGCCGGCTCCGGCCAGCTGACCAAGATGGTCAACCAGATCTGCATCGCGGGCGTCGTCCAGGGCCTGGCCGAGGGGCTGAACTTCGGCATGCGCGCGGGCCTCGATTGTAACCTTGTCCTCGAGGTGATCGGCAAGGGCGCGGCGCAGTCCTGGCAGATGGACAATCGCGGCAAGACCATGGTGGCGGACAAGTTCGATTTCGGCTTTGCCGTCGATTGGATGCGCAAGGATTTGGGCATCTGCCTGGCCGAGGCCAACCGCAACGGCGCGTTGCTGCCTATGACCGCCCAGGTCGACCAGTTCTATCACCAGGTCCAGGGCCGTGGCGGCAACCGCTGGGACACGTCCAGCCTGGTCCACCTGCTGGCCCATCCCGGCGAGCCCGCGAAGAAGAAGCCGGCGGCCCGCAAGACGAAAAAGAAGTAAGGCAGGGCGCCAAGGAATCGGCCGGGTCCGCGCCGTCGCGCGGGCCCGGCCCAATCCGCTGTCAGTCGTCGCGCGCGAGCTTGATCTCGCCGCCATCCAGGTCGGATTTGAAACTGCCGACCAGGGCCTGTTTGTCGCCGTCCGCCCAATGGAGTTTGACCGTGACCCGCCCGCAGGGCTGGCGCATTTTCGCGCCGAAGGAGACGGCGCCGCCCGGCGCGACATCCGCCGAGAAGTCGTAGCTGCCGCCGCAGCCCCCGGCGAGGGCCATGGTGCCGGAGATCTTGTCCCCCTCGGCCTTCTGCACTTCGATATCGATGCCGCCGCGCTGATTGGACATTGCGCTGCTCCAGGAACCTTCCCAGGCCCCGAGGAACGGGCTCGCCTCCGGGCTGGCCGATTGCGCCAAGGCGCCGAACGCCCCAAGAGTGGCGGGCCAGGAAGAGGCCCGAACCGACCAGGCCGCGCAAGATGGATCGTCGGCTATGCGTGTACCCCGACTGGAAAAAGCGGGTCATCGGACTCCTCCCTCGATAGGATAGATACAACCAGGAGTATCGATCCTAAGCGAGATTCTTTCCGTTTAAAACCCGGTATAAGCTGGCCGCCATGACCTCGATTCCCTCGGCCGGGCTGGCGCTTCGAATCCAATCTTCGGTCGCCGTCGCGCGCACGATCGTTCAAGACCTTCCTTGGCTCGGCCGCCTAGATCGGCCGGTATTGCGGGATAGCGAGTATGGAGGCCGGGGATGAGCGTTGACCAGATGGGGGCCTTTCTCGTCTTCGCACTCGTCGCCGCCGTCACGCCCCGGGGCCCAGCAACGTGATCCTGACCGCGGCGGGCGCGCGGGCCGGCATATGGCGGGGCATGCCCTGCCTGCTCGGCGTGTCGATCGGCATGGGGCTGATGATGTTCCTGATCGCCTATGGGTTGGGCCAGTTCGTGCTTGAGAACCCGGATATCCTGCGCGTCTTGCAATGGTGCGGCGCGGCTTTCCTGCTTTGGCTGGCCTGGCGGATCGCCACGGCCAAGGGCGGGGCGGCTAAAGTGGAGGAGGGGCCGCCGATCGGTTTTCTGGGCGCGGCCGGCTTTCAGTGGATCAATCCCAAGTCCTGGACCGTGACGGCCGGGGCGGTCGGCACCTATCTCCAGGCCGATGCCGGCGGGGCGTTCGCCCAGGCCCTGGGCTTCGGCCTGCTGTTCGTGGTCGCGGCCTTGCCGAGCGGCTTTCTTTGGTTGGCCTTCGGCGCGGGCATGAAGCGTATTCTGGCGGGAGAGCGCGCTCAGCGCGTCTTCTCGATCGCGATGGGTCTGCTGCTCGCCGCCTCGGTCGTGACCATCCTGGTCTAGGGAATCACGTCACGCGGCCGCCACCGGGTCATAGGACCGGGTCTCGCGCAGATCGAAATGGGCCGAGAA
>JAQCGR010000222.1 GCA_027619995.1 Pseudomonadota bacterium
CCTGCCCGATGTGCGCCGCCGCGATCTCCTTCGCGCGCCTGCGCCGGGTCTATTTCGGGGCCCAGGATCCCAAGGGCGGCGGGGTGGTCCACGGCGCCCGCGTGTTCGAGCAGCCGACCTGCCATCACCGTCCGGAAGTCCTGGGTGGCTTGGCCGAAACCGAAAGCGCGAGCCTGCTGCGCGATTTCTTCCAGGCCCGGCGATGAGGATTTTGCGATGAAGATTTTGGCCATGGCCACGATCCTGCTGACCGTCATCGCGTCCGTGGCGGATCCCGTCGCGGCGGCCGGGCCGGGTCTGGACGATGCCCGCCGCGCCGTCCTGCTGGACAGCCCGGCGATTCACGGCCCGGCGCCCGATGCGGCTGCCCTGGACCGGCCCATCGTCGTGGTCGTTACCTGGGCCAGCTGGTGCCTGTCCTGCCATCTGGAAATCCAGCGCTTGATCGAGGCCCATGCCCGCTACGGTTCCGAGAACCTGACCATCCTCGCGGTCAATCTGTTCGAGGAATACGGCCGTTCGCCCGAGGGTCGGGAGCGCGACCTCTTCGTCAAACGCTACGACCCGCCCTTCGCCGTTCTGCAGGGCAACCGCGATTTCACCGCCGCCTTCGCCCCCGTGGGCGTGCCCAGCCTTTTCGTCTTCGGCCCCGGCGGCACCCCGGTCCCCCTCGGCCCCGACGCCCCAGGCACCGAACTCACGTCCCTCGACGGCAGCGGCCTCCAGGCCGCCATCGACTGTATCTTGGCGGGCCGCGCAAGCTGACACCCAACTCCTCTCTCCCATAGGGAGAGGGAGGGGCCCGATTTCTCCCGGGATAGGCCGAACCCCTCACCCGGCTCCGCCTCGCCACCCTCTCCCTATGGGAGAGGGTTTGCTGGGTCGCCTAGTCCAAATCCGCGCGCGACGACGCCATGGCGCCAGCGGAAGACCGTCGCGCCTCACGCCCCACCCGGCTCAGCCCGTCCCGGCAGATGGGTTTTCTCCTGTGTGCCGCTCGTCCGAGGGGTTTAGAGTGCGCGAAGCGATAATTTGTCCTGTACGGGAGGAGAACGATCATGGACTCGGCGACCCGCCGACGGTTCATGCTTGCTCTTGCGCTGGCTATGTCGCTCGCGCCGGTTCAGGCACTCGGTCAGTCCGGTTCTTGGGATCGCGCGGCCAATATCAAATCCGCCGCGACCGAGATCACCGAGATTCGCACGCGGAAAGGGGCCAATGGTGCCTTCGCTGCGATCGGGGCCTGCTACGAGGAAAGCGTTACGCCCGCGCAGACCTATTCGCAGGCCGTTGAAGCCTGTTTGACCCAGGATGTGCTGATTTCCCGTTTGAGCGCCAGCGTCTATGCGAGCGTGTCGCCGGAGGCTCGAAAAATGTCAGGTTCCCCCGAGCCCGAAGCGGTCATGGGGGAGATGGCCGCGCGAGTCGAACAGACGTTTCGTCGTTTTGACGTCCCGCCTGATGCGGCGCGCGAAATTGTCCGCGACATGATTGCACTCGGCGACAGCGCCATGCTCGAAGCGATGCAGTAGGCATCACGCGCTCCAAACTGCCTTCCTAATCCACTGCCTCAGCCAGGGTGAAGAGCGGCGGGGTGGCCAGGGCTTCGCGGAACTGGTCCATCGAAGAATTGCCGCCGGTAATCGGCAGCACGACGCGTTTTCCCTTGAGCAGGGCGCGGCGCTCCCAGGCGGCGGCGAGGCCGGCCGCGCCGGAGGGCTCAGCCAGCAGATGGGCGCATTCGGCCAAGCTGTGGACGGCGGCCTTGATCGGGCCTTCGCCGCAGAGCCAGCCATCGGCGACATGGCGGCAGAAGACCTCGAAGGCAAAGGGCACGGTGACGCGGCTGACCAGCCCGTCGGCGAAGCTTTCCCCGGGCACTTCCAGGGGCCTGCCCTCAAGAAAGCTCCGTACGATCACCGGCGCCCCTTCAGGCTGCACGCCGATCGTCTTGCAGCCCGGCTGGGCCTCGGCTATCACGGCGGCGCAGCCCGCCGTGAGGTTACCGCCGCCGACCGGGATGATCAGATAGTCGATGCCATCGAGCCGCCGGGCGATCTCGGCCGCCATGGTCGCGGCGCCCTCCATGATGTCCAGGCTGATGCCGTCATTGACGAAATAAAGGCCGTTATCCTCGGCATACCGGATCGCCGCTTCGCGGGCATAGTCGATATCCGCGCCCACGACATGAACCCGGCCGCCATAGGCGCGGATCATGCCCTGCTTCAGGGCGTTGGTGCCTTCCGGCAGGAAGATATCGGCGCTTCGCCCCAGCAGGCGCGCCCCGTAAGCCACCCCCTGGCCGTGATTGCCGGAGGAGGAGGCGACGACGCCGCCGCCCAAGCCCGATGTGCCGCCCCGCGCCTCGGCCCGGAGCAGATCGCAGAGCGCGCCGCGCAGCTTGAAGCTGGCCGTGGCGGTGGCGCAATCGAGCTTGAGCCAGATATCGGCGTCGAAGGCCCGGCTCAAGGCCTCGGACCGGATCAGCGGGGTCTCCGGGACATGCGCCTCGATGGTCGCCAGGGCCGCTTCGGCCCCGGCCAGGGTCGGATCGCCGGCCTGCCCGCTCATGCCGTGGCATCCGCCAGGGCGAACAGGGGCGGGGTCGCCAGGGCGCGCCGGATCAGGTCGGTGGTGGTATTGGCGCCGGACAGCACGAGCACGACCCGCTTGCCAGCGATCTCGTCGCGCCTTTCCCAAGCCCCGGCGAGGGCTGCCGCGCCCGCCGGTTCGACCAGGACATGGGCGCTTTCCATCAGCGCATGCATCCCGGCGAGCAGGGCTTCGTCGCTCACCAGCATGGCGTCGTCCACCATCTCGATCATGCAGCGGAAGGCGAGGCCGGGCGGAATGCGCGTCATCAGCCCGTCGGCGATCGTGTCGCAGGGCCGTTCGACCGGCCGTTTGGCGTGGAAGCTCTCGACCATGGCGGGCGAACCCTTGGCCTGGACCGCGATAATCCGTGCATCGGGTTGGATGCCCTTGACCGCGATGCCAAGACCGGAGACGAAATTGCTCCCGCCCAGCGGCACATAGACCGCGTCGATCCCGTCCAGCGCCCGCGCGATTTCCAACCCGCAGGTCCCGGCCCCCTCCATCAGATCCGGATCGTCGCCGTCATCGACGAAGAACCCGCCACTCGCGGCAGCATGGGCCTTGGCCGCATCCTTCGCCACGTCCAGGTCCTCGCCGATCTTGTGCAGCCGCCCGCCGAAAGCCTCGATCATCGCCGCCTTCACCGGATTGGCGTCGGCGGGCAGGAAGATATCCGCCGGAATGCCGAGCAGCCGCCCGGCATAGGCCACTCCCTGGCCGTGATTGCCGGTCGAGGAGGTCACGGCGCTCGCGATACCGTCCCGTTCGCGCGCGCGGATCAGGCTGGCCAGCGCGGCACGCAGCTTGAAGGAGGCGATCGACGTCACGGTCTCGTTCTTGAGCCAGACCTCGGCCTTGAAAACCCTTGAGAGGATTTCGGAGCGAATCAGGGGCGTCGGCGCCATATGGGGCGCGATCTCGCGCGCCGCCGCTTCGATCCCGGCCAGGTCGGGTAATCGCGTGTCCGCCATCTCAGGCGTCCCGCGCGATGGCGCGCCAGCCGATATCGCGCCGGCAGAAGCCCTCGGGCCAGTCGATCATATCCACGGCCGCATAGGCCCGGGCCTGGGCTGCCGCGACATCCTTGCCCAGCGCGGTGATGCCCAGCACGCGTCCGCCGATCGCATGGGTCTTGCCGTCGCGCATCTCGGTCCCGGCATGGAAGACGACGACATCCTCCAGCCCGTCCAGCTTTTCCAACCCCTTGATCTCCGTGCCCTTCTCGTAGGAGCCGGGATAGCCCGCGCTGGCCATGACGACGCAGAGCGCGGCCTCGTCGCGCCAGCGCAGATCGAAACCCTTCAGCTCGCCGTCGCGCGCCGCGATCAGGGCGGGCAACAGGTCGGATCTGAGGCGCATCATCAGCGGCTGGCATTCGGGATCGCCGAACCGCGTGTTGACCTCCAGCAGCTGGGGACCGTCCTCGGTGATCATCAGCCCGGCATAGAGCACGCCCTGGAACGGATGGCCCATCTCGGCCATGGTCGCGACCAGGGGCTCGACCACCTTGGCCATGATTTCGGCTTCCAGCGCCTCGGTCACGACCGGAGCGGGCGAATAGGCCCCCATACCGCCGGTGTTCGGGCCGGTATCGCCGTCGCCCACCGGTTTGTGGTCCTGGGACGAGGCGAGGGGCAGGGCGGTCTTGCCGTCGACCAGGGCGATGAAGCTGACCTCCTCGCCGACCAGCCGGTCCTCGATCACGACCGCGCCGCCGGCCGGGCCGAAGACACGGCCGACCATCATATCGTCGACCGCCTGCATGGCCTCGGCCGTCGAGTTTGCGACGACCACGCCCTTGCCGGCGGCCAAGCCGTCGGCCTTGACCACGACCGGGCTGCCACGTTCGCGGATATAATCGGCCGCGCTCGCCGCGTCGGTGAAGCGGCGATAGGCCGCCGTAGCGACCCCCGCCCGGACGCAGAGATCCTTCATGAAGCCCTTGGAGCCTTCGAGCTGGGCCGCCGCCGCGCCCGGGCCGAAGGCCGCGATGCCCCGCGCCTCCAGCTTGTCCACCAGGCCAAGGACGAGCGGCGCTTCCGGCCCGACCACGACGAAATCGATGCCTTCCTCCGCGGCGAAATCGACCAGCCGGTCGACATCGTCGGCGGCAATGGGAATGCAGGTGGCATGGCGCGCGATGCCGGCATTGCCGGGCGCGCAATAGAGCGCATCGCAGAGGGGCGAGGCGGAAATCGCCCAGATGAGCGCGTGTTCGCGCCCGCCGGATCCGACGACGAGGATCTTCATATCGGGCTTCTGGCTCCCCTGATGAATTGGCTTCTGGAACGGGTCCGGCCGGTTGTGCCGGGCGGTGCGGCTGTATCATAGTGGCGGCGCAGATGACGGACAATTCGACGGGACCGGCAGCCCATAACATGCCGGAATTCACGGTCAGCGAGATCAGCGGGGCGCTCAAGCGAACCCTCGAGGATCAGTTCGCCCATGTCCGGATTCGGGGCGAGATCTCCGGCTTCAAGCGTGCCGCCTCGGGCCATCTTTATTTCGCCCTCAAGGACGACAAGGCGGTGATCGACAGCGTTTGCTGGCGCGGCACGGCGGGCAACCTGTCGCTCAGCCCCGAGGACGGGATGGAGGTCATCGTCACCGGCCGGGTCACGACCTATCCGGCGCGCTCGCGCTATCAGGTCGTGGTCGAATCGATCGAATTGGCGGGCGAGGGCGCGCTGCTCAAGCTGCTCGAGGACCGCCGCCGGCGGCTCGGCGAAGAGGGTCTGTTCGATCCCGAATGCAAGCGGCCGCTGCCTTATCTGCCGGAGGTGATCGGCGTCGTCACCTCGCCCACCGGCGCGGTCATCCGCGACATCCTGCACCGCCTGGCCGACCGCTTTCCGCGCCATGTCATCGTCTGGCCGGTGCTGGTCCAGGGCGAGGGATCGGCCGAGCAGATCGCCGCCGCGATTCGCGGCTTCAACGCGCTGGTCCCCGGTGGGCCGGTGCCGCGCCCCGATCTGCTGATCGTCGCGCGCGGCGGCGGCAGCCTCGAAGACCTCTGGTCCTTCAACGAGGAGGTCGTGGTGCGCGCCGCCGCCGCCAGCGAGATCCCGCTGATCAGCGCCGTGGGGCACGAGACCGACACCACCCTGATCGATTTCGCCTCCGACCGCCGGGCGCCGACCCCGACCGCGGCGGCCGAGATC
>JAQCGR010000223.1 GCA_027619995.1 Pseudomonadota bacterium
GGTCGGGCCGGTGACCAGGATGATGCCGTGCGGCTCGGCGAGCCAGGCGCGATAGCGCTCGAGGTAGTCGGTCTCCATGCCGAGCTTGTCGAGGCGATAGGCCTGGCGCTCCTTGGGCAGGAGACGGAGCACGATCGATTCTCCCCAGACGCCGGGCACGGCGGAGACGCGAACGTCGATCTCCTGGCCGGAGAGGCGGACGCTGATGCGCCCGTCCTGGGGCAGCCGGCGCTCGGCGATGTCGATGCCCGAGATCAGCTTGATCCGGCTCGCCACCGCATCGAAGCGCTCGCGCGGCAGCGTGAGGCGGTTCTGCAGGACGCCGTCGAGGCGGAAGCGGATGGCGAAACTACGCTCGCTCGGTTCGATATGAATGTCGGAGGCGCCCTCGTTGAAGGCCTGGGCGAGCGTGTTCGAAACCAGCTCGACCACCGGAGCCTCCTCGGCCAGCTCCTTCAGATGCTGGATGTCGTCGCCGGGGCGGGACTCGTCCTGGGTGATCTTGCGGCGGACCAGGTCGAGCGTGCGGTCGAGATCCTGGGTGCGGGCGAGCCACCAGACCAGCGTCCGGCCGGCGAAGGTGCGACCGGCGATCTCCTGCAGGCTGGGCTTGAGCGGATCGCGGGCCATCAGATGGATGCGGCCGTCGCCGGCCTCCCAGGCCAGCGTCTCCTGGTCGAGCCACCAGTCGGCGGTGAGCCCGGACGCCTCGATCGCCGCCAGGTAGGCGCGCATGTCGGTGGGCACGTCCTCGTTCTCGAGAACCGGCAGGTCGAGCTGGCGCGAGAGCAGCTTGAGCAGCGGGTCCTCGCCGACCGCACCCATGCGGACCAGGATGCTGCCGAGCCGGCCGCCATAGCTCGCCTGGAAGGCGAGCGCCTTTTCCAGATCGTCCCGGCCGATCTGGCCGGCTTCGATCAGGAGCTGGCCGATGGGCTTGCGCGCCTCTTCGGGCTGGATCTCCTCGGGCGGAGGGACGAGTCGAGGGGCGAGGCTCATGGGATGGGGACCGCTCGCGGCGGGAAACGAGGGCGCTGGCAGGGTCTCCGACATGACAGAGACATGGTAATGAAGGCCGCGACTTGCCACCATGCGGCCGATCGTCGGCTCCTAGGCGCCGCGGCCGGCGCACCAGCGCCGCCACGCCTCCCGGAACGCGGCCTCGAGCGCGCGGGTGAAGCTCCTGGCATCGCAGAGCGGCGAGGCGAGCAACTCGCCGCGCAGGTGACGGCGTAGCGCCGCTCGCGTCTCTCGGTCCTGGACGAGGCCGGCGGCGATGGCGACGTACTCGTCTTCATCCCGGGCGATCCATTCGGGATGGCCGACCGCGGCGAGAATACTCTCGCCGATGCGAGCGGCGAAGCGGTCGCCGGCCAGCGTCACCACCGGCACGCCCATCAGCAGCGCCTCGAGCGAGGTGGTCATGCCGGGGTAAGGAAAACTGTCGAGGACCACGTCGACCTCCTCAAAGGTGGCGAGATGGGCGGCGTAGCCGCTGGTCCAGGCTCTGAGATCGAGGCGCTCGGGCACGATGCCGCGGGCGGCGAAGATTCCTTCGATGCGCCGGCGCGTCGCCGGGCAGGAGAGTCCGGCCGCCTTGAGGAGGAGGCGGGAGTCGGGGACTCGGGCGAGCATCCGACCCCAGAGAGCGAGCACGCGGCCGTTGATCTTGGCCAGCAGGTTGAGGCTGCCGAAAGTCGGCGCCCGCGAGGGCATGGCCGCCGTCTGCGGCGGCGTCAGGTCGGCAACCGGCTCGAACAGGAAGCCCATCGGCAGGCGGATGATCGTTTCGCTGAAAAAGGTCGGCCGACTCGGCGGCAGCAGCACCGGGTCGGCGACGGCATAGTCCATCGCCTGCAGGCCGTTCGATCCCACCTGCAGCATGGTCACCTGGATCGGCGCCGGCTTGCGTGCGAACACACCGGTGCGGGCTCCGGTGAGATGCCCGCTGACGTCGACCAGGATATCGATGCCGTCGGCGCGCACCAGGCGGACGACGTCTTCGTCCGAGAGGCCGTTCGTGTGACGGAAGCCGGCGGCAACCGCCCGATAGCGATCGGTCATATCGTCGGCCATCGCCGCCGGCAGGTTGGTATAGAAATGGACCGCGGCTGCCTGCGGATCGTGGGCCTCGATCGTCGGCAGGAGATTGGTCGAGTGCGTGCTTCGATAGAGCATGCGGTTGTCGACATAGCCGATCTTCAGGCGACGGTCGGGGTCCGGATCGTTGGGGTGCGGCGCGGCCTGCCGGGTCAGGGGATCGGAGAAGCGCCGATGAATCCGCTGGCGGACGGCAAGCTGCTCGGCGGGGCCGAGATCCGGGTCAAGATGAAGGAAGGGCAAGAATTCGTAATGAGCCTGGGCGTCGCCGGGGGTGAGCGCGAGCGCGGCGCGCCGGGCGGCAAGAGCCTCGCCGACGCGTCCCTGATGGAACAGCACGACCGAGCGGGCGAGGTGAGGCTCCGGCCTCGTCGGCGCGATCCGGCTGGCACGGCTGGCGGCGGCAATCGCGGCCTCGCTCTCCGCCGGAATGTCGGCGTGGACGCCGGCGAGGGCCTGCCAAGCCTCTGATGACCCCGGATCGAGAGCGAGCGAGCGGCGGAGGGCGATGATGGCGCCGGCCATGTCCCCGGCTGCGGCGAGCGCGACGCCGAGGGCGCCATGGGCGTCGACACGCTCCGGCGCGAACCGGGCGAGCTGCACCAGGACGTCGATGGCTTCCGCGAGTCGGCCGGTGCGGAAGAAAAGATTGCCCAACGCCCCCAGCCCGTCGGCATGCGCACCGCCGGCGAGAAGCCTTCGGTACCTGCATACGGCCAGGGCGTCCTCTCCGGCATCGGCGGCGAGGTTGGCGTGGTCGAGGAGCGCCGGAGGAAAGCCTGGATCGAGGATGAGAGAGCGTCGGAACCGGGCAAGGGCGGCCCGCCGCTCCCCGGCTCTGGCTGCAAGCGCGCCCACGCGGTGCTGGGCCTCGGCACTGGCAGGGTCGAGCGCCAGAGCCCGGACGAGGAGGCGGGTGAGGAGGCTGGGGTCGTTCGGCCTGGTGGCGGCGAGACGAGCGGCGTTGTGGAGATAGAGGCCGACATGGGGCGCCAGTGCCAGCGCGCAATGCATCTCGGTCCAGGCCAAAGACGGATCGGGGCCCTGGAGCGCCAGAGCGAGAAGATGGTGAAGGTCCGGATCGTCGGGATGGCGTGACAGCAGGTTCCGGTAGATCGGCACCGCTACGTCCGTCTGGCCGGCGCGATGGGCGGCGAGGGCGGCGTCCAGCGACGGAGTCATCGGTCGAGCCCTTCGAGACAGGACGAAGGACTCATGATGGAAGGCGTCGGCCTTGATGGGTGACCTCGATCTCCACCGTCACCTCGCCGGTGATACGCGCCTTGGGCCAGCCAACCATCGAAGGCATGTCGAAGCTCGACGCCTCTCGCGGTTCGGTCATGTCGGCGTGGGTCACGGGCTTGAATTTCTGGCGCCACGCGCGATCTCGTCGGCGATCGAACTCCGGAGCTGGCGCAGCTCGCGCAGGCTCTCTTCGACAGAGGCCGGCGTGAGCGCCGGGCCTTCGACGGCAAGCCGTCTGTAGAGACCTCCCGTAAGCCACTTGTCGGCGAAGGCAAGAACGTCATCACACTTAACCAGCTCGAGGGCTGTCGCGGAGCTGACCATGGATGCATTCGGCTTGTGATAGCCGCGCGCCTGGACGGAAAGCCAGACCTGCCACCCCCGCGCGCGCGCGGTGAAGCTGTAATCGACATCGGAACACAGGAACCGCATGCACTCGTCCAGCAACCCGATGTCCTGGACCATGCTCTTGCGCAGCAGAAGCGCCGCTCCGTTCGCCCATGGGAGTTCGCGATCGATGGAGAAGGCGTGGAGCGGACCGGAATAATGTTGGCCCAGCGGAAATGCGCGCTCCGTACCTCCGCAGGTCACATGTTCCGGCGCGTCGGGATCCAGGTGGAGCGGCATGACAATTCCGATCCGCTCTCGCGCCTCCATGAGTCCCACCATTTCAGCGACGGCGGTGGGGGCCAGGAGCATGTCCTGATTGAGGAGGAGGAAGTAGGGGGACGCGGTTCCCAGGTTTTCGCGCAGGCCGATGTTGATCGCCCGGGTATACAGCCGGTTCTCCCGGCTGTTGTCGACGATGCATGCGGAAACGGGATGGCTCTGCGCAGCGAGATGCTCGACGCAGCGGGCAAGCATCTCCGGCGCGCGGTAAGCCGGAATGATCGCCGGGATCGGGGCGAGGGGGATCATGCCGAGGATCGCTTCCGGGACTTACGCGGCAATCCTAAGGTGGACAGGCCGTGCAGGCTCGATGGTGGCCGCGGCCGCTTGGTGAGATTTGGCAGGGGACGAGGATCGGGGGTGGCCGGGAGGTCGTCGAGAACGAAGGCCTTGTAAGCGTCCGAAATCTGCCCGGAGTGTGCTCCGTGCCCAAGTATTCTGCTGTAATAAAGTCCATTATCCATTATGCGGCGGCCAATCAGGCCATCTCCGTTGTAAATCTGATTGCAGATCTCCGCATAGATTCCACGCAGGTCCTTCGGCTGGGCCCTGCTCCTGCCGCCCCGGAGGTAGCGACTGAACTCAACGCCAACGATGTACCCGAGCGTGGTCCCCAGACGCTTGTTGAAAATGCGGGGCGCCATCGTTGCTATCTGGCGGCCGCGCGCCGAGTTTCTCAGGTGCTGCCACGCATCGAGAGCGATGAAGGGTGCACACAAGACCGGGATTGCGAAAGGGATGTCGTGCATGGTGCCCGTCCGCCCCTTTGTCTTGGCCTGGCCTTCGAACACGACGCAGTAATCTCCGCCGGCACCGACCAGTTTGGAAAGCGAGCCCGTGCTTGCAACTTCGATGGGTCGCCGACCGGTAAGAGCCATCAGGCCGGCGATGACGCGCATGGCATCTTCCGAACGTGTCAGAGCGATCGCGTGCTGGAGATAGTCCAGGGTGTCGCGCACATGCGTCTGATTTTCCCGACGCGCGTCCACCACCTCTTCGGTGTGGTGCCGGAGCTGCTGGTACTCTGAACGGTCCAGGCTCAGAGCGAGGTAGCCTTTGACATAAGGGCTGGGGCTGGTTGGAAGCGCGATTTCCTCTCCAAGAAGGGAGCGCAGGGCGGAGCGGCGAAGGCTGAGGAGCGTCTTAACAGTTGCGAGCCTCCGCAGATATTGTGCCCGCTCCAGTGGATCTTTTGGTACTTCCGGCTTTCTGGATCGCCCCGTGCCCATGATCAGCGTATAGAGGTGGTTCAGTTCCTGGACCGCAATTTTTCTTGCGGCGCTTGCTGTTTTTGCTAGCGAGAGCAAGGCGGCAAACTCGTTTATTTCGTTTTGCGCGGACGGCAAGTAAGTATCTGGATGAAATCTAAGTAATTTCAAAGAAGCCCCGTAAATTTTACCTTCCACTAGGTCCTGGCGGAGATAAATCCCGAGGACATGGAGGCGGCGCAGTCTGGCCGCCTGCCGAGCCCTTTTATTTGTATAATTCCCAACTATATTTCCGAGCTCGACGCTAACTACTGTTTTTATTTTGCGGCCGCTCTTTGAACTCAATAACAATCGAATAAAGGCCATAATAGCTGCCGGACTGTCGGGAGGCGGCACGGCAAAATCGGTGATGAATTTCCGTTCAAAAGGCGGATGGGGCATCCCAGGATATTATCTCATGCCGTTTACATTTCAAATACTCATTGTTCTTACATCATTACAGTATTTAAATCGACT
>JAQCGR010000224.1 GCA_027619995.1 Pseudomonadota bacterium
TGACGGCAACGAGGGGACCCATGGATGTCTGGCAGGAGAACGAACATCCCTGGCTGGTCACCGAGAAGGCGGCTGTGCGCGAGGCGGTGGCGGAGCGGGGCCTGCCTTATCTCGGCATCTGCCTCGGCCATCAGCTTCTGGCCGATGCCCTGGGCGGCGAAGTCGGGTCAATGGACGCCTCGGAGGTCGGCGTGATGCCGGTCGAATTGACCGAGGAGGGCAGGGCGGATCCGCTGCTCCAGGATTTCGCCGAGCGCTTCCTCTGCCTGCAATGGCATGGCGCGGCGGTGAAGCGGCCGCCGGCGGGCGCGACCATCCTCGCCTCGTCCCCGCTCTGCGCCAACCAGGCCATGCGCGTCGGCGGGAACGCATACGGCTTTCAGTATCATGTCGAGGTGACGGAGCAGACGGTCCAGGACTGGGCCGCGATCCCCGAATACGAACGGTCCCTGCGCGAAACCCTGGGACCCGACGGACTGGCCCGGTTCAAGGCGGATATGGACGGCGCGCTGCCCCAGTTCAACGCTGCCGCGCGCCGGCTCTACGATTCGTTCAAGGCCGTGGTGAGAGCCGGGTGAGCATCACTACTTCTAATCTATTAGATTAAAAATAGATTCTAACCTATTGAAATAAAAATAAACCCCTCCGCTTTTGGCGGAGGGGTCCGATACGTTCGTTGAAAATAGCGACCGTTCAGGAGAAGGCGGCGATGCCCGTCTGGGCGCGGCCGAGGATAAGGGCGTGGATATCGTGGGTCCCCTCGTAGGTGTTCACGGTCTCCAGGTTCATCACATGGCGGATGACATGATACTCGTCGTGGATGCCGTTGCCGCCATGCATGTCGCGCGCGGTGCGGGCGACATCCAGCGCCTTGCCGCAGTTGTTGCGCTTCATCATCGAGACGATTTCGTGGCTGTAGGTGCCGTCATCGATCATCCGGCCCAGGCGCAGGCTGCCCTGCAGGCCGAGGGCGATCTCGGTCTGCATATCGGCCAGCTTCTTCTGGACAAGCTGGTTGGCGGCGAGGGGGCGGCCGAACTGCTTGCGCTCCATCGTATAGGCCTGGGCCGCCTGCCAGCAGAACTCGGCCGCGCCCATGGCGCCCCAGGAGATGCCGTAACGTGCGCGGGTCAGACAGCCGAAAGGACCCTTGAGGCCGCGGATCTCCGGAAAGGCGTTCTCTTCGGGCACGAAAACGCCGTCCATCACGATCTCGCCGGTGATCGAGGCGCGCAGGCTGAACTTGCCTTCGATCTTGGGCGTCGTGAGGCCCTTCATCCCGCGTTCGAGCAGGAAACCTCGAATAGCACCTTCGTCGTCCTTGGCCCAGACGACCATGACATCGGCGATGGGTGAATTGGTGATCCACATCTTGGCGCCGCTCAGCTCGTAGCCGCCGTCGACGGCCTTGGCGCGGGTCACCATGCCGCCGGGATCGGACCCGTGGTCCGGCTCGGTCAGGCCGAAGCAGCCGACGATCTCGCCCGTTGCGAGGCGCGGCAGGAAGCGTTCCTTCTGCTCTTCGCTGCCATAGGCGTGGATCGGAAACATGACCAGGCTCGACTGCACGCTCATGGCCGAGCGGTAGCCGCTGTCGACCCGCTCGATCTCGCGCGAAATCAGACCATAGGCGACGTAGTTGACCCCGGCGCAGCCATAGCCGTGGAGGCTGGCGCCCAGAAAGCCCAACTCGCCCATCTCGCGCATGATCTCGCGGTCGAAATTTTCGTTGCGCGCGGCTTCCAGGATGCGCGGCATCAGGCGGTCCTGGGCGTATTCCCGCGCCGTGTCGCGGATCATCCGCTCATCCTCGTCGAGCTGGTCGTCGAGACGAAAGGGATCCTGCCACTCGAAGGGCGCGGTCTTGGGCCGGGAGGTGCCTTTGGGATCGGATGCTGGGGCGCTCATCGCGGACTACTCCAATTCGGGCCGGTTCGGATTCGATTCTTCGATTTTCGATTCAAGGACCCGGTGCAGACGATCGCCGCCCCGCGCCATCAAACGTTAAGGATTCCTCGGCAAGCTTGTCGCGCGGCCTTCGGGCGCGAGTCAAGCATAGGCGGGGGCGGCAATGGCATTGCGGTCGGGCGGACGGGAAACGGGCGGCGAGGTTCTGCTGGAATTCCAGCAGGTCGGCAACGCCGTGCGGGTGACGGCCATGGACCCGGTGACCGCGACCGAGGTGACCATCGTCGGCGCGCCGAGCGCGGGCCGCGACATTCTAACCCGCAATGCCGTGCGCAAGCTCGATTACGTCCTGGCAAAGCGCGCGGGCGGCACCCGGGGCGGGCGAGGGCGCGCCTGAACCTGTCTGGCCGATTGGAAGCGGGGCAAAAGAAAAGGCGCGACCGAGCATTGGCCGCGCCTTTTCGAGCAATTGCGGAAAGCGTGGTTGCGACCGCCTTCCTTGTCCTGGCCCTATTCGACGCGTCGCCGTCCGCGACCGCCGACCGTCTTGCGGCCCAGGCCGATCTTCTTGGCGAATTCGGAACGCTGCTTGGCGTAATTCGGTGCGACCATCGGATAGTCGGGCGGCAGGTTCCATTTCGCCCGATACTCGTCCGGCGTCATGTCATAGGTGGTCCGGAGATGGCGCTTGAGCATCTTGAGCTTTTTGCCGTCTTCGAGACAGACAACATAATCCGGCGTGATCGACTTGCGGATCGGAACGGCCGGCTTCAACGGTTCAGCCACCGCTTTGGCCGCTTCCCCCTCAAGCGCCGTCAACGAACTGTATACCGACTTGATGACCTCGGAAATTTGCGCAGCGGGCAGCATATTGTTGCCGACATAAGCTGAAACCACCTGCGCGGTCATCCGCAACATGTCCTCGTGGGACATTTTCTGCCGGTTTTCCTCTGACATGTTTCCAGTACCCTCCCAAACACATCTTTAGCGGCGCATCTCATGTCATGCTCTCCGCTACCTGTCAATTATATTAAACCAATGCTTGGAGTATTCAATTCTTGTTTCGCATCATCGCACAATAAAGATTTTTAGGCTTAGACGCCCAAACTGCGAACTCGCCTAGAAGCGGACTTGGCCTTTACCTGGACAATAGAGTCGGAACGGGCCGTCGCGTTTGCTGATGGCGCGCAATATCTTGAGTTGAACGGGATGCACTGAATTCGGCGCTTTGAAACGATTTCCGGGCATTGAGTCTGTCAAGGAGGTCTTGCGCATGGACCGCGACAGGTAGTGACCCGCTTTCGCACTCAAACGACATGTGGTATGGACTGCGACGCGCTGCATCGGAAGGGCGTCAGGGCTTCATGGGTGCCAAAACGGTCGTTATAGCGTCCGACCACGCGGGGTTCGCCCTGAAGTCGGCGCTCAAGGAACAACTCCAGGCCGGAGGATACGACGTGCTGGATCTCGGGACCGATGGCCCCGAAAGCGTTGACTATCCCGATTTCGGCCATGCTCTTTCCGAGGCCATCGTGGCGGGCAAGGCGGAGCGCGGCGTGCTGGTCTGCGGCAGCGGCATCGGCATCAGCATCGCGGCGAACCGCCACAAGGGCGTGCGCGCGGCGAACTGCCATGACGAAACCTCGGCCCGGCTGGCGCGTCAGCACAATGACGCCAATGTTCTGGCCCTGGGCGCTCGACTCGTCGGGGCGGAGGTGGCTCATCAATGCCTGCGCGTCTTTCTCGAGACGCCATTTGAAGGCGGGCGTCATGCCCGCCGGGTCGGCAAGATCGACTAGCGGCCTTTCGATCCGGCAGGCTATCGCCCAGCTTGGCCCCGGTTGGCTCAGGTGAGCCCAGGTTAGCCGGACAGGATTTGGACTTAGGGGTAATGAATTGACGGTCACGAACGCGCAGACTCTTCCGAACGGCAGGCCGGAGGCCGGGTTCTTCGAAGGCTCTCTCGCCGAACGAGATCCGGAATTAGCCGCGGCGATCGAAGCCGAACTCGGTCGCCAGCGCGAACATATCGAACTGATCGCTTCGGAAAACATCGTCTCGCGCGCCGTGATGGAGGCCCAGGGTTCGGTCCTCACGAACAAATATGCCGAGGGCTATCCGGGGCGTCGCTACTACGGTGGTTGCGAATACGTCGATATCGCGGAAAGCCTGGCGATCGCCCGCGCCAAGGAACTGTTCGGCTGCGCCTTCGCCAATGTTCAGCCCCATTCGGGCGCCCAGGCCAATGCCGAGGTCTTCTTGGCGTTGCTCGAGCCGGGCGACACCTTTATGGGCTTGTCCCTGGCCGCGGGCGGCCATCTGACTCATGGCTCTCCCGTCAACGTCTCGGGCAAATGGTTCAAGCCGGTGGCCTATACGGTCGATCGCGAGAGTAGCCTGATCGATCATGACGAGGTCGAGCGGCTGGCCCTGGAGCACCGCCCCAAGCTGATCATCGCCGGTGGTTCGGCCTATCCGCGGGAGATCGATTTCGCGCGGTTTCGCTCGATCGCCGACAAGATCGGCGCCTATTTCATGGTCGATATGGCGCATTTCGCCGGCCTGGTCGCGGGCGGGGCCCATCCCAGCCCGCTGCCCCATGCCCATGTCGTCACCACGACGACCCACAAGACGCTGCGCGGCCCGCGCGGCGGCATGATCCTGAGCAATGACGAAGCGCTCGGAAAAAAGTTCAACTCGGCGGTCTTCCCCGGCATGCAGGGTGGCCCGCTGATGCATGTCATCGCGGCCAAGGCCGTCGCGTTCGGCGAGGCGCTGAAGCCGGAATTCCGCGACTACGCCCGACGTGTGGTCGAGAATGCCCGCGCCATGGCGGCGACCTTGGGCGAACGCGGCTTCGACATCGTGGCCGACGGCACCGATACGCATCTGATCCTGGTCGATCTGCGCTCGAAGGGGCTGACGGGCAAGGCGGTGGAAGAAAGCATGGGTCGAGCCAATCTGACCTGCAACAAGAACGGGGTGCCGTTCGATCCGGAAAAGCCGGCCGTGACCTCGGGCGTTCGCCTGGGTTCGCCCGCCGGCACGACACGGGGCTTCGGCGTCGATGAGTTCCGCGCGGTCGGCGGCCTGATCGCCGATGTGCTGGACGCGCTCGTCGAGAATCCGGACGATAACAGCGCCGCCGAGGCCAAGGCGCAGGGGGCGGCATTGGGGCTATGCCGCCGCTTCCCGATTTATCCGGCCTGAACGACAAGCGGCCCGAGGGGGAGGACTGAGCGATGCATTGCCCGTTCTGCGGCAACGACGATACGCAGGTTAAGGATTCGCGGCCGACCGAGGATGGGGCGGCGATCCGCCGGCGGCGCTATTGTCCCGCCTGCGGCTCGCGCTTCACCACCTTCGAGCGGATCCAACTCCGCGAACTGACGGTGATGAAGTCGAACAACCAGCGCGTTCCCTTCGACCGGGACAAGCTTTCCCGCTCGATCGAAATCGCCTGCCGCAAGCGCAGCATCGAGCCGGAGCGGATCGAGCGCATGGTCAACGGCATCGTGCGCCGGTTGGAAAGCTCGGGCGAGAACGAGATTCCCTCGCCGGTGATCGGCGAGATGGTGATGGATGCCCTTCGAAGCCTCGACCCGGTGGCCTATGTCCGGTTTGCCTCGGTCTATCGGAACTTCCGGGAAGCCAAGGATTTCGAGGAATTCGTGGGCTCGCTGGACGGCAGCATCGAGGACTGAGGGCGCGGTCATCGCTTCCCCCGCTCACAATTCGCGCGCGTCCCTTCCCGGGGACGCTCATTTCATGGCCGTCGCGCTGCGTCTGGCGCGGCGCGGGCTCGGCACGGTCTG
>JAQCGR010000225.1 GCA_027619995.1 Pseudomonadota bacterium
CGTTCGTGAATACAATGCCGAAAACCCCAAACCCTTCGTCTGGAAAGCCGATCCCGACAATATCATCGCCGCGCGAAACCGAGGGTTCCAAACGTTGGAATCAATCCACTAGCGAGCGCCTCGAAGGGTCCCCTCCGGGTTTTTGAAAGCGGTCAGTGCAGTTCGGTGCGCAGGCGCTGGCGCAGGGTGTCGAGGGGGACGAGGCCCCGGTCGGTCTCCAGATGCCAGAAGGTCCAGCCGTTGCAGGCGGGCGCGCCCTGGACGGCCGCGCCGACCTTGTGGATCGAGCCTTTGTGCGGGCCGTCCTTGGTCTCGGCGACGATGGTGCCGTCCGAACGGACTCGCGCGACCCAGCGGCGCCGGGGGTCGAGCAAGGTGTCGCCCGCGCTGATCAGGCCGCGTTCGACCAGCCAGCCGAAGGGAATGCGCGGCTGCTCGCGCTTGTTTTCGATGCGCAGCAGCTCGTCGTCCGCCAGCTTGCGGACCGAGGCCAGCCGCTCCTCCGCCACTTTGGCGTAGGTGGGATCGCGCTCGATGCCGATGTAATGGCGGCCCAGGCGCTTGGCGACGGCGCCGGTGGTGCCGGTGCCGAAAAAGGGATCGAGCACCAGATCGCCCGGCTTGGTCGCGGCCATGATGACGCGGTAGAGCAGGGATTCTGGCTTCTGGGTCGGATGGGCCTTCTTGCCCTCGTCGTCGCGCAGGCGCTCGCCCCCGGTGCACAGGGGCAGCAGCCAGTCGCTGCGCATCTGCAACTCGTCGTTCAAGGTCTTCATGGCTTCGTAGTTGAAGGTGTAGCGCGAGCTTTCTTCCTTGGCGCACCAGATCAGAGTCTCATGGGCGTTGGTGAAGCGCCGGCCCCGGAAATTGGGCATCGGGTTGGTCTTGCGCCAGACGATGTCGTTCAGCACCCAGAAACCCATGTCCTGAAGCGCGGCGCCGACCCGGAAGATGTTGTGGTAGCTGCCGATCACCCAGAGGGTGCCGTCCTTCTTGAGGGCGCGCCGCGCCGCCCCGAGCCAGTCGCGCGTGAAGCGGTCATAGGTCTCGAAATCGGCGAAACGGTCCCAGGCCTCGTCGACACCGTCGACGCGACTTTGATTGGGACGGTGCAGCTCGTTCTTGAGCTGAAGATTGTATGGCGGGTCAGCAAAGATCATATCGACGGCCCCCTCCGGCAGCGCCGACATGATCTCCACACAATCGCCCACCTCGATCCTGTCCGGATCGACGACTCTGCCAAGGCTCATGGCCGCGGAGCATGAGTCAACCGAGTCTGTCGGTCAATCTTATTTTTGAATCAGGGGTTTGGACGAATGAGTTGCGAGACTGGAGCAAAGCTGCGCCGGTGATGCCATGTCGGGCCGATCCGAATCAGCGCGGCGCGGTGTTCGGCGGTGCCGTAGCCGGCATTGCGCTCCCAGCCGAAGCCGGGATGGCGCCGGGCCAGACGGGTCATCAGGCGGTCGCGCGTCACCTTGGCGACGATCGACGCGGCGGCGATCGAGAGGCTGAGCCCGTCGCCGCCGACCACCGTCTGCACGGCACAGGGCAGGGCCGGAGCGCGGTTGCCGTCGACCAGGGCGTTGGCGGGACATCCCGGCAGGCGGGCAAAGGCCCGGGTCATCGCGAGCATGGTGGCCTGGAGGATGTTCAGGCGATCGATCTCCTCCACGCTCGCCGAGCCGATGCCGATCTGCGCCCGTCCGATCAGCAGAGCGAACAATTCCCGGCGCGCGACGGCGGAAAGTTTTTTCGAATCGTCCAGGCCCTGGGTCAGGGCTTTCGGCAGGCCGCGCGGTGGCAGGATCACGGCGGCGGCCACCACGGGCCCGGCGAGGGGGCCGCGGCCGGCCTCGTCGATTCCGGCGACCGGGCCGGGCAGGGCGCGTTCGAGCAGAAAATCAGGCACCGCAGTCAGGAATCCTGATGATCGCCGGGGCCGCGCGGCCGGGCACGGCCCGGCTGGTTCGAACTCATCAGGCTTTCGCCCAGGCGCGGTGCGCGCCGGCGTGGCGCACTTGCCGGCGAATCGGCGTCCGTCTCAGGACCGGTTTCGTCCGCCCCAGATTCATCGGTAAAGGGTCGGCGCCGGGCCCGCGCCGCCAGCCGCAGCAGCGAGCGCGAGGTGGTGTCATAGGCATCGAGAACGAGATGCGCCTGGTTGCCGGACAGAATGCGCATGATCTCGCGGCCCGAGGTGATGCCGAGCAGGGCCATGCGATGCAGGCGGCGGGCGAGGGCGAGCCAGAAAGGACTGGTCGCCAGGGACAGCACGGTGATCGCGACCAGCAGCGGGTGGTCTTCGGTCGTGATCAGCCCGGCCGAGAGGCCGACCGCCGCCAGCAGGAAGGAGAACTCGCCGATCTGGGCCAGCAGCGCGCCGGTCAGGAAGGCGCGCGTCCCGGGCTCGCGCAGGGCGCTGAGGATGGCGATGTTGAGTCCTGTTTTGGCGACCGTCACGACGAAAAGGACAAGCAGGACCATGCCGAGATTGTCCCAGATATAGGCCAGGTCCAGCAGCAGGCCGACCGAGAGGAAGAAGACCATCAGCAGGATGCTCTGGATCGGCTCGATCTGGTGCAGCACCGTTTCGCGATGGCGCGAATTGCCGATCACCATGCCGGCCAGGAAGGCCCCATAGGCCGGCGACAGGCCGATCAGGCCGGTCAGCGCCGCGGCCGCGAAGCAGAAGGTCAGCCCCGCCAGGGGCAGCAGCTCGCGCCGCTGTTCGATCCAGGAGGCGAGCGGCAGGGTAAGGCTGCCCCGCCGCCCGAGGAACCAGATGAGGCCGCCCAGCACGGCGAGAGACAGCACGATGCGGCCGATTCCGAGGGCGCTGATGCCGGCGCCGGCCATGGCGTCCAGGGTCAGCATCATGGGCACGACGGCGAGATCCTGGGCGATCAGGATGCCGATCGTGATGCGCCCGACATTCGTGTCCGCCTCGCCCACGTCCTCCAGCATCTTGATGGCGACGGCCGTGGAACTGACCGCGAACATGAAGCCGAGCAGGATGGCGAGGCCGATGGGCCAGTCGAAGACGAAGGAGAGGGCATAGGTGGCGAGCACGCTGACCAGGATCTGCGTGCCGGTCGTGATCGCGGCGATACGCCAGACCGCCTTGAAGGTGCTGACGCTCAACTCCATCCCGACCAGGAAGAGCAGCATCAGCACGCCCAGTTCGGCCAGCAGGGCGATGCTCTCGCGCTCCGTCACCAGGGCGAAGGCGGATGGGCCCAGGGCGACACCGGCGAGGATATAGCCGACCACGGCCGGTTGTTTGATCCGGGTCATGGCGAGGCCGAAGGCCAGCGCCGCGAGCGCCGTTAAAGCCATACCGGTCAGTTCATGAGGCCCATGCATGGCGCGATGCTAGCACGAAGCGCGGTCCGGGCCGCAGGCTATCCGCGCCCTAGAGCAAGGAAAGCTGATCGCCGGGCGCGGGTGGCGGGCGAAACAGGCTGGTGTCGAGTGTGAAGGCGTCGCGGCTGAATCCGAGGCGGGCGGTCGCCCGGTCAAAGCGCTGCTGGATCAGTTTGGCATAGGGGCCGCGCCCCTTCATCCGCTCGCCGAAGGTCGAATCGTAGAGCTTCCCGCCGCGCGTCTCGCGTATCAGGTTCAGGACGCGCTGGGCGCGGGCGGGGGCGTGGACGCTCAGCCATTCGCTGAACAGATCCTCGATCTCGAGCGGCAGACGAAGCAGCACGAATCCGGCCGAGGTGGCCCCCGCGCCGGCCGCGGCGGTCAGAATATCCTCCAACTCGTGATCGTTCAGGCCGGGGATCATCGGCGCGGTCATCACGCCGACCGGGATGCCGGCCTCGGCCAGGCCGGCGATCGCTTCGAGCCGCCGGGCCGGGGTCGGCGCGCGCGGCTCCATCTTGCGCGCCAGCTTCGAATCCAGGGTTGTCAGCGAGACGAAGGCGCGCGCCAGCCTGTGCTCCGCCATGCGCGAGAGAATATCCGCATCGCGCAGGATCAGGGCCGATTTGGTGACGATCCCGACCGGGTGATTGAAGGCTTCCAGCACTTCGAGAACGCCACGCGTGATCTTCATCTTCCGGTCGATCGGCTGATAGGGATCGGTGTTGGTGCCCAGGGCCATGACCCGGCATTGGTATCCGGGCTTGCGCAATTCCCGCACCAGCAGCGCGGCCGCATCGGGCTTGGCGAAAAGGCGGGTTTCGAAATCGAGCCCCGGCGACAGGCCGAGAAAGGCATGAGTCGGTCGGGCGAAGCAGTAGACGCAGCCATGCTCGCAGCCCCGATAGGGATTGATCGACCGGTCGAAGGGAATGTCGGGCGAACTGTTGCGGGCGATGATCGTCCGGCTCTTGTCGAGGGTCACGGTGGTCCGCAGGGGCGGCAGATCCTCGTCTTCCTCGGCGCGCGCCCAGCCGTCATCGACCGCGACGCGCCGCTCGCGCTCGAACCGGCCCGCTGCGTTGCTCGCCGCGCCACGGCCCTTGAGGGGAGTCAGGGCGTCTATCTCATCCATCGCGCGAGGCTATCGCGCGAATGAGAACATTACAAGAACATTTAGAGAGCCGATAGAGGGTCCAGCCCGTCCGTCCATTCCGCCCGCATGGCGGCGATTCGAACGGGATCGTGACAGCGGTCGATATGGGCGAGGACATGGGCGAGGAAGTCCGGGGCAAGGTCGTGGCCAGTCCAGGCGCCGGACAGATGCGCGGCCTTCATCTTGGCGAAGATGGTGACCGTGCGCAGCCAGGTCAGCCGGCGCATGGGCGCGAGCCAGGGGCGGAGGGCCTTCGCCAGAGAAGGCTCGGCGGCCCCCAGATAGGTGCGGTAGAAACCCAGGATATCGGCGCTGGAGAGGTCCGCGGCGCAGGCAGGATCCCAGCCGACGGCAGGGGGAATCGTCGCATGGGCGAGGTCGATGGCGACGGCGCCGTAGAGCGCCTTTTCGAGATCGACGCAGCGCGCCGATCCGTTCGCGCCGATCAGGAAATTGCCCGGCTGGGTATCGGTCAGGACGAGGGCGCGGGGCTGCGCCTCGGCCCCTGCACCGGCGGAGAAACGCCGTGCCCAGGCCAGGTCCTCGGCGAGCATGGCGCACGAATCCGGATGCAGCCCGGCGGCATCGACATGATCCGCCTGGGCCTCGATCACCGCCAGGGTGGTTGCGACGGGCCGGGTCTGGTCGTCGAGGGGCGGGCGCATCGCGCGCGGCGGGACGGGAAGGCCATGGATGGCGGCCAGGGCCTGGGCAAGCGCCGGCAGGTCGCGGGGCAGGTCGGGCGCCGTGCCCGCGACCTCCTCGACCGCCAGGGCGCCATAGGGCAGGTCCGGCTCGGGTTCGAAGACGGCGAGCAGGCGCGGGGTGCGGCTAGAGGGCGCGAGACGGCGGAAGGCTTCGGCCTGACGGGCCAGGGCAGCGCCCGGCGCCAGGCCCCAGAAGCTGGTCCGTGGCACGCGCAGCAGGACCGGCAGGCCACCGACTGCCACACCGCGCAGGCGCAGATGGTCATGGGCCAGTCCGGTGGTCGGCAGGCGTTCCAGATCCTCACCGCCGATCCGCCCGGCGCCCGGCAAGCGGGCGGCGATGCGCGCGAGCGCGGCGGGATCGATGGCTGTTCGGGCCGATCGCTGGGACTCGTCCGTCATGGCGCGGCACGCCCTTCCTTTCGTCTTGTGCTATGACCCGATGGCATGACGAGAGGCTTGTATGGCGCGGCATCGG
>JAQCGR010000226.1 GCA_027619995.1 Pseudomonadota bacterium
TGGCGGCTGGCTGCCCCATGAGGCGGCGCGGGTGGTGCGGGCGGCGCGCGATCTCGATGTCACGATCGAGCAGCCCTGCACGGAATACGAGGAAAACCTCATGATCCGACGGCGCTGCGACCATCCCTTTGTGCTCGACGAGAACATCCAGTCGATGGGCGCACTGCTGCGCGGCATCGGGGACGGCGCGATGGACGCCATCAACATTAAACTGTCGAAGGTGGGCGGGCTGACCCGGGCGCGCGCGATCCGCGACGTCTGCGTCGCCTCCGGCATCGCCATGACGATCGAGGACACGGCGGCGACCGATATCGGCGTCGCTTCGGTGATCGCCCTGGCCCATGCGACGCCGGTCGAGTTGCGCTTCTCCGCCACCCTGTCCCACGTCAAGCTGAGCCATGCCACGGCCGAGGGCGCGCCCGTTGTGAAGAATGGCGAGGCAGCGGCCAGCATGGCGCCGGGCCTGGGCATCGAGCCGCTGATGGACGTTCTCGGCGAGCCGATCTTCACGGTGACCTGAGCGCGTAAGGCGGCCCGGCCGGTGGGCGCGCGGCGTTAGGCCGTCGCGCTCTCGGACTCGCCTGGGATGGGGAGCCTGGCCAGGAAAAGCTGGGTCTCCATCGCGAGGGGCGGGAGGAAGGTGCGGGGCAGGGCTGCGGCGGTCACGGTCCGCATGTGTTGCGCCGCCGGATCCGGCTTGTCGGACCGGACATTATGAGTCGTGGCGGCCTGGGCGGCGTTGCCCGCCTGGGCCATGCGGCCACGCAGGTCTTCGTAGACCGCGGCCAGGGTTTTCGGCTGGCCCCGGTCATAGAAGATCGAGCGGTTGGCGCGCGCGGCATGGGGCAGGATCTCCGATGCCTGGCGATCCGGATTCTCGGCCATCGCGTTGAGAAAGCGCGCCGCCCCGCCGGCCCCGAGGAAATGCGCCATGTAGAGTTTGGTATCGCCGATCTTGCCGCCGACCTCGCGGTTGAGGACGGTCTGGTTGGCACGGGTGTATTCGGCCGCCATCAGGGCGGAAAGGCGCGGGTTCTCGCGCAACGCGAGGATGCGCCCCTTCATCTCCGGATCGGCCGTGCCTTCCTTCAGGGCATCGGCGTAGTGGACGAGGCCGTATTTCGCTCCGTGCTGCCCGATCATGTCGAACCAGGTTTCCTCGATGAATTGGAACAGACCCGTGGCGCTCGACGTGGAGGACTTGGCATCGGCCTGGAAGCCGCTTTCGGCGGCAGCTTTTGCCAGGAGGTAGGAAAAATCGACCCCCGCCTTGCCGCTGGCATAGCGCACGGCGGCCGTCACGTTCGACGGAATCCCCTGCTCGGCGGCGGAAATGGTGGGTTTCAGGCTTGCGATGCTCACGGGCGGTTCCTCCGGCTGTAGCGGAGAGTTCGCAATGGGCATGCCAATCGCGTTAAACCGTTGCCGTGCGGTCGGGCTTTGCGCGCTAACCGATATCGGCGACGCGGTCCGCGACCTCTTCCGCCAGGGCCAGACAACTGGTCAGGCCCGGGGATTCGATGCCGAAGAGATTGATCAGCCCCGGCAGGCCATGCTCCTCCGGGCCCTGGATGACGAAGTCGGGCACGGGCTCGTCGGGGCCGTGGATTTTCGGCCGCACGCCGACATAACCGGGTTGCAGGGCATGATCGGGCAGGGCGGGCCAATAACGCCGGATCGCGGCATAGAATTCCGGCAGGCGGCGGGTGTCGACTTCGTAGTCGGGTTCGTCAACGAATGTCATGTCCGGCCCGAAGCGAAGCTGGCCGGCCATATCGAGGGTCAGATGAATGCCGAGCCAGCCATGGGCGCCGGGCACGGGGTAGATCAGCCGGGCGAAGGCCGGCCGGCCGGCACAGGTGAAGTAGTTGCCCTTGGTCCAGTGGATGCGGGGCAGGGTGGTCGTGTTGATCCCGTCGATCGCGCGGGCCAGGCCGGGGGCGCCCAGGGCCGCACTATTGACGACCGTCCGGCAGGCGAGGCGCATGGGCGAGGGACCGCCGATGCGGAGGGTCAGGCGACCGTCGGGCAGGGCCTCTCCGCCTTCGACCGGGGCATGGGTGGCCAGCATGGCGCCCGCGGATTCGGCATCGCCCTGGAGGGCGAGCATCAAGGCATGGCCGTCGATTACGCCGGTCGAGGGCGAGAAGATCGCGTCCGTGCAGGCCAGCGCGGGCTCCATCGCGCGGGCCGCCGCCGCGCCCATCATGACCAGATCCTCGACCCCGTTCGCCTCAGCCTTGGCGCGGATGCCGGGTAGGCGTTCGGCCTCGTCCGCGTCGCAGGCCACGATCAACTTGCCGCAGCGCCGATGCGGCACGCCGCGGGTTTCGCAATAGTCGTAGAGCAACCGCTTGCCGCGCAGGCAGGCACGCGCCTTGAGGCTGCCGGTGGGGTAGTAGATGCCGGCATGGATCACCTCGCTCGACCGGCTGGTGACGCCTGTGCCGATCGCCTCGGCGGCTTCGAGGATCAGCACGTCGCGCCCCGCCAGGGCGAGCGCGCGGGCGACGGCCAGGCCGACGACTCCGGCGCCGATCACGGCGCAATCGGCTTCGAAACTCTCGGTCACGGCTGGTTCGGCCTTCGACGGCTTAGACGCAACGGCCGCCATCGACCTCGAGGCAGACGCCGGTGATGAATTCCGCTTCGTCGGAGGCCAGATAGAGCGCGGCGTTGGCGATATCCTCCGGCGTCGAGAGCCGGCCGAGCGGGACGGTCGCGCGGAACTTGGCATAGGCCTCGTCGGTCAATGCGCCGCCCAGGAACTCGGCGAGCATCGGCGTATCGCCGGCCACGGGGGCGATGGCGGTGACCCGGATCCGATCCGGCGCAAGCTCCAGCGCCATCGATTTGCTGAGCAGGTTCACGGCAGCCTTGGAGCCGTTGTACCAGGTCAGGCCGGGGCGCGGCCGGAGGCCGGCGGTCGAGCCGATATTGACGATGGCCCCGCCGCCGCGCGCACGCAGCGCGGGCACGGCGTATTTCGCCGTCAGGTAGAGGCTCTTCACATTGACCGCGAAGATACGGTCGAAGGTCGCCTCGTCGACATCCAGCATCGGCATGTTGCGCTGGGGCACGCCGGCATTGTTGACCAGGATGTCGAGGCCGCCGAAGGCTCCGATCGCGGTCTGCACCATGGCCGCGACCTGGGCGTCGTTCGAGACGTCGGCCAGGGCGAAACGGCCACCGATTTCCTGGGCCACGGCCTCGCCACGCGCGGCGTCGATATCGGCGACGACGACCTTGGCGCCCTCGGCCGCGAAGCGCCGTGCGATGCCCTGACCGAAACCCGACGCCGCGCCGGTGACGATGGCGACCTTGTTCTCGAGGCGCATCACGCTTCTCCCGTTGTTCTGCCGCGCCATTCTAGGGGCTCACGACCGCGACGGCATCTCCGTTACGCAGGCTGTGCGCAGATTCGATTTCGGCTATACAATCCCCGCGCGATCTGGGCGAGAGAAGGGGCGGCCACCCGTGATAACGGAAGACAAGGCGATAAAGTCGGAGATTGCGGCCGGCCCATGGTGGCGCGCCCGTCCGATGCACCCGCTTTGGTTCGATCAGCTCGTCGCTCGGGGACCCCTCGCGACCTGGACCGCGACGAATGTTATCGTCGGGGCGCTTTACGTCGCCTGCGGTTTGGCGGTCGCCAAGTTCTTCGCCATCTATGGCCTGTTTCCCACGCCGATCTGGCTGCCAGCCAGCATTGCGCTGGGCGCCGCGATGCTGGGCGGTGTGCGCGTGGCGCCCGGCATTTTCATCGGCTCATTCATCGACAACTACGCCCTGTTCGATCCGCCCTTCCATATGGCGGCGATGATCTCCTTCGGAAATGCATTGGGACCCGTCGCAGGGGCTCTGCTGATGGCGTGCTTCGCGCGCGCCAAGGACCCCTTCGGCACGCTGCGCGACCTGCTGGCCTTCCTCGGATTCGGCGTCGCCACCCATGCCGCGATCACCGCGACGGTGGGCACTCTCGCCCTCTATCTGGCGGTCGATCTGCCGCTCGGCAAGGTCGGACAGACCTGGTCCCTGTGGTGGGTTTCCGATGCCGGCGGCACCCTGTATTTCGCGCCGGCCCTGCTGCTCTGGCTCATGGCCGCGCCCCGGCGCGGACAACGCGGCGATGTCATCGAGGGCGTGGTGGTATCGCTGATCACCCTGTTCGCCACCTTGACGGTCTTCACCGAAGGCCCCTGGCAGCATTTCGTGCGTATGGAAATGCCCTTCATCCTGACCTTGCCGCTGTCCTGGCTGACCCTGCGCTTCTCCCTGCGCTCGGCCTATACCTTGTTCACCGCGGTGGTGGCGATCGCGACGGCGGGCACGGTCGCCGGCGGCGGGCCGTTCAACATGGCCGGACTGGATCGGCCGCTGACGGCGCTCAGCGTCCTGCTGGTCCTGCTCAGCAGCAATATGCTGCTGATCGCCACGCTGTTGAGCGAACAGCGAAAGGCGGTTCAGGCCAGCCGCGCCAAATCCGCTTTTCTCGCGACCATGAGTCACAAGTTGCGCACGCCACTCAACGCCATAATGGGCTTCGCCGACGCCATCAAGAGCGGACTCTTCGGGCCGCCTGGCCATCCGAAATATGCCGAATATGCCGGCCATATTCGCGACAGCGGCCAGCATCTTTTGAGCCTCATCAACGATCTTCTCGATCTCCCGCGGATCGAGGCGGGGCGGTCGGAACTGAGCCTGACCGCGGTGGATCTGCATCGGGCGGCGGAGGAGACGATCGCCACGATGGAAGGCCTGGCGACGGCCGGGGGCGCGGTCATCCAGGTCGATGGAAGGACCGGCACGGCGGTGGCCAAGGGCGATGCCCGGGCTGTGCGGCATATCCTGCTGAATCTGTTGTCCAATGCGGTCAAGTTCTCGCCCTCCGGCGGGCGGGTGACCGTGGCGACCGCGGGCGGCGCGGAATCCGTCGGCCTGACCGTGCGCGACGAGGGCGCGGGCATGTCCGAGGACGAGTTGAAGACGGCGCTGGAGCCTTTCGGGCGGATTAAGAACAGCGAGAGCCTGCGCCAGAACGGGACGGGGCTGGGCCTGCCGATCGCCATGGCACTGGCCGAGGCCATGGGCGGCGAACTGACGATCACCAGCCGAAAGGGCCGCGGCACCGCCGTCACGGTGACACTGCCGCCGTTCAGGAGCGTCCTGGGCGTCTAGCACTTGGGGATCGGGCTGCGACCGGACCGGCGCCATCGGCTATGCTGCGCCCTCCGGAGGAGAGGCATCGAGGAAGGCGCATGGGGATCGATCTCGGCCCGGTCTGGCTGAGCCTGAAGCTGGCCGCGGTCACAGTGACGGCGCTGCTGGTTCTGGGCACGCCGCTCGCCTGGTGGCTGGCGCGCACGCGCAGCCGCGCGCGGGTGGCGGTCGAGGCGGTGGTCGCCCTGCCGCTGGTCCTGCCGCCGACCGTGCTCGGCTTCTATCTGCTGATCCTGATGGGCCCGGCGGGGCCGCTCGGCGGGTTGGTCGTCAGCCTGACCGGCGAGGCGCTGACCTTCTCCTTCGCCGGGCTGGTCGTCGCCTCCGTGCTCTATTCAATGCCCTTCGTCGTGCAGCCGATCCAGGGCGCCTTCGAGGCCGCCGGGCGCGGCCCGTTGGAAGCGGCGGCGGCCCTGCGCGCGCGGCCCCTTGATGCTTTTTTCACC
>JAQCGR010000227.1 GCA_027619995.1 Pseudomonadota bacterium
GCGCCAAACCGCGCCTGGCGCGGCCGCGGCCCATCGCAGGAGCGGGACCCGTCTGGCGCGAGGCGGTGCGCGAGGCGGATATCGC
Organism: Pseudomonadota bacterium; assembly: GCA_027619995.1. GTDB lineage: Bacteria > Pseudomonadota > Alphaproteobacteria > CADEGL01 > CADEGL01 > JABIRQ01. The sequence goes on from JAQCGR010000227.1 coordinate 86, forward strand.
GGCGATCCGCCGGCTAGTGGCGGAAAGCGGCTACTTCACGGGCGAAGAGACCGCAATCGCGGCGGAACTGGTCGAGGAACGTGTGCGCCGCGGGCGTATCAGCGGTTACGAGTTCATCCTGACGGAGATCGGTGGACGAATCGCCGGTTATGCCTGCTATGGCCCGATCCCCGGGACGGAACACCGTTTCGACCTCTATTGGATCGTCGTGGACGAAAGCCACCGGGGGACGGGCCTCGGCCGGCAGATCCTCGCCCGGGTCGAAGACGCCGTGCGCCGCCATGGTGGCGAAAGGCTCTATGCCGAAACATCCTCCACCGATCACTACGCGCCGACCCGCGCCTTCTACGACGCCACCGGGTTCAAGAAGGTCGCCGAACTGCCCGACTTCTATCGCGCCGGCGACGGCAACCTGTTCTATCTGAAAGAACTAACTCCATGAATGCGCTCCGCCGCGTCATCACCGGCGATCACGGCCTGCCGATACCGCGCGCGGGCGCGGTCTCGGTCCGCAGCATCCCCGGCAAGGGGCGCGGCGTCTGCGCCGAATACGCGCTCTCCCCGGGCGATGTCGTCGAAGTCGCGCCGACGGTCGAACTGAACGGCACCGAAGCCGTACAGATGGATGAGACCGCGCTGGGCCCCTATTACTTGGAGCATCTGACGTGACCCCCGTTTTTTCCTCCATTTGGAGCTAGAGTCCGACCCGAACGAAGGGACGGACAGATGAAGCGGAAGCAGTTTTCGGAAGAACAGATTATCGGCATCCTGAAGGAGGCCGAGGCGGGCGCGGTGGTGACGGAGCTGTGCCGCAAGCACGGGATGTCGAGCGCGACCTATTACGCATGGAAGGCCAAGTTCGGCGGCCTGGAGGTATCCGACGCGAAGCGGTTGCGGGCGCTTGAGGATGAGAACGCGCGGCTCAAGCGGTTGCTGGCCGATACGATGCTCGACAATGCGGGTTTGAAAGACCTGCTGTCAAAAAAATGGTGACGCCCGCCGCGAAGCGGGAAGCGGTCGCGCATCTCCGGACGATGTTGGGGATGAGCGAGCGGCGGGCGTGTGCTGTCGTCGGGGCGGATCGCAAGAGCATGCGGTATCGTTCGTGTCGGGCGGATGATGGCGACCTGCGGTCGCGTTTGCGTGAGCTGGCGCAGCAGCGCCGCCGGTTCGGCTATCGACGGCTGCACATCCTGCTTCGCCGGGACGGCATCACGATCAATCGCAAGAAGACGCAGCGCCTGTATCGCGAGGAAGGGCTGACAGTCAGGCGTCGGCGTGGACGAAGGCGCGCCGTCGGCGCGCGGGCACCCGCGCCGGTGCTGGCGCTTCCCAACCAGCGCTGGAGCCTGGACTTTGTTCACGACCAGCTCGTCACGGGGCGGCGGTTCCGCGTACTCAACATCGTCGACGATGTGACGCGAGAGTGCTTGCGGGCGGTGGTCGATACGTCGATCTCGGGCCGACGTGTCGTGCGCGAGCTTACCGACCTGATCGCCGAGCGCGGCTCACCGAAGACGATCGTCAGCGACAATGGCACCGAACTGACATCGAACGCGGTGCTCGCCTGGTCCGGTGATGCCGGCATCGAATGGCATTATATCGCGCCGGGCAAGCCGACCCAGAACGGCTTCGTCGAGAGCTTCAACGGGCGCATGCGCGACGAGCTTCTCAACGAGACGCTGTTCTTCACGATCGGCCAGGCCCGTTCGATCATGGCGCGCTGGGTCGATGATTATAACACCGAGCGGCCGCATTCCTCGCTCGGTTACGCCACCCCGGCGGCATTCTCTGCCGAACTCGAAAAGCAACGGGCGGGTTTAAACCCGCCCGTTGCTTCACCTGCGCTCATGCGCGACAACACCGGTCGGTCTCTGGTTGCCGCTGGATGAAAGGCGGGGGTCACGTCAGACCGCGAGACACTGCCGCGGTCCCGCGACATTGAGACTCTCACTGACCTTGCCGCCCTGGTCACCTGGCATGAGGTGAAGATCGCCGCCTGCCACACACTCCTTGCGGAGCGACTGAACGCGCTCGGTGAGGCAGCCGACGCGGCGGTGATGGCCGATTTCACGCCCCCTCCGGGGGCCGAAACCGTCCTATGCGATGATGAAATCTGCCACGCCGAACATCCGATAGGCCTACTGTTCGCCGGCCTCAAACCACTCGAAATGCTGTCGCAAAACCTGGAAGAGGTCCTGCTCACGGTCCCGGACGATGAGACGCGGGCGGAAGCCGAACGCATTCTGGACTGCGTCGTCGCGAGAATTGCCCAGATCGGCCAGCGGATCGAACTGCGCGACGGTCCTTAGGGGTATCGGGTCGCTCACCAATCGCTAAGCCATCTGTCGACCAACGAACGATATCTGCCGAGACAGAAGGTTCGGTCAATCCACCATGATTAAATTATGAATCAGCATTCATTTCTGGCAAAATCGGTTCTGGCGGGCCATCCGATCGGCAGCGTTTCGGGCGCATCCATATCGTAGATCCGATATCGGGCCGGTATGGTCCGCTCCGCATCATGCTTGTTCGCGGAGGCTTCTCCGCGACCGCCGCCGCAAAAGCTCTGCTGAACATCGAGGGACGAAAGCCATGAACGACGCCGTCATCAAAGTCGAAAAGAAGGGCCCGATCGCCGTTCTGACGATCAATCGTCCAAAGACTCTGAATGCCCTGGATATCCCGGCGATCCTCGAACTTGAAAGCGCCTTCGCGGCTCTTGAAGAGGACGACGACATCCGGGTGGTGGTTTTCACCGGCGCGGGCGACCGGGCATTCGTCGCCGGCGGCGATATCGCCGACCTCAATTCCCGCGAAGGTCTCGCCCATTACCGGGAATTCGCCGAGGTGGTCCACCGCGCCTTTCGTCGGATCGAATGCAGCGACAAACCGACGATCGCCGCCGTCAACGGTTGGGCCCTGGGCGGCGGAACCGAACTTCTGCTGGCCATCGACATGCGGATTCTCGCGGACAGCGCCCGCCTGGGCCTGCCGGAGATCACCCTCGGCCTGTTCCCGGGCGCCGGCGGGACCCAGCGCATTCTCCGCCAGGTGCCCCTGTGCCGCGCCAAGGAGATCATGTTCACGGGCGAACATATCGACGCGGCGACCGCCGTCGCCATCGGACTCGCCAATCGCGCCGTCCCCAAGGAGGACCTCATGGCGGAAACCATGAAGCTCGCCGAGCGGATCGCGACAATGTCGCCGCTGGTGCTGAAAATGCTCAAGCGAACGCTCAACGCGGGCGCGGATATGGCCCTCTCGGCCGCACTGCAACACGAACAAGCGATGGTCAGTCTGGTTCTCGATTCACAGGATGCCCATGAGGGGTGCAGCGCATTCCTCGAAAAGCGGCCCGCCGATTTCAAGGGCGCCTGATACAGACAGGGCCGCTAAGACATGGCGCCCGAACGGGACGAATGGCCACCGGCCCATCCGGGGCCGGAACGGCACGTCGGGGTGAGCCAAGCCTAAAAACTGGACAGGCTGCCGCCACGAAACTATTGCTGTGGCGGCATCGCCTCCCGGCCTGCCCCGCCCCCCCCAATTCCAATTCCGAACGACCCATCCGATATGTTGAAAATCAGTAACTTGACCTACCGGATCGGGGAGCGCGTGCTGCTCGATCAGGTGAGCGCCGCCATTCATCCCGGCGCCAAGGTTGGACTCGTGGGCCGCAACGGCACCGGCAAAACCACCCTGTTCCGGCTGATCACGGGCAAGATCCAAGCCGACGGCGGCACCATCGATGTGCCCGGACGGTGGCGTATCGGCGTAACCACGCAGGATGCCCCCAACGGCCCGGAAAGCCTGATCGACACGGTGATCGCCGCCGACCGCGAATTGGCCGCCCTGTGGGAAGAGTCCGAAACCGCAACCGACCCCGACCGGATCGCCGAAATCCATGAGATCCTGAATCGGCGCGACGCCCGTCGCGCACCCGCCCGCGCCGCGCAAATTCTCGCCGGCCTCGGATTCGACGAAGCCACCCAGCAGCGGCCTTGCGATTCCTTTTCCGGCGGCTGGCGCATGCGCGTCGCCTTGGCCTCGCTCCTGTTCACCAATCCCGACCTCCTGCTGCTCGACGAGCCGACCAACCATCTCGATCTGGAAGCCGTGCTGTGGTTCGAGGATTTCATCGCCCGCTACGAGGGCACGGTCCTGTTGATCAGCCATGACCGAGAACTCTTGAACGTGGCGGTCGACCAGATTGTCCATCTGGAAGCGGCGACCCTCACCACCTACCGCGGCAACTACGACCAGTTCGAGCGGACCCGGCGCTTGCAGATGGAAATGAACGCCAAGCAACACGCCAAGCAGGCCGCCCAGCGCGCCCATATGGAGTCCTTCGTGGCCCGGTTCCGCGCCAAGGCGTCCAAGGCCAAGCAAGCCCAGTCCCGACTGAAGATGCTCGCCCGCATGGAACCGCTATCCGAGACGCTGGAGGAACGGGCGCCCAGTTTCATGTTCCCCGAGATCGCCGAGCTTCCGCCGCCGCTTTACAGCTTGGAACGCGTCAATGTCGGCTATGACGGCGAAGCGGTGCTCAAGAATGTCACCTTGAGCCTGGACAATGACGATCGGGTCGCCCTGCTCGGCGCCAACGGCAACGGCAAATCCACCTTCATCAAACTGCTGGCCGGGGCGCTGACGCCGATATCCGGCGAAGTCGTCAAATCGTCGAAATTGCGGATCGGCTATTTCTCCCAGGATCTGACAGACCAACTCGATCTGGCCATGAGCCCCGTCGCGGCCATCGCCTCCAAGCGGCCCGAAGACACGCCCGAGGCGGTGCGCCACCATCTGGGCTTCTTTGGTTTTTCCCGGGATATGGCGCTGGGGACGATCGGCCAGCTTTCGGGCGGCGAACGGGCCCGCCTGCTCTTCGCCCAGATCGCCCTGGCCAAGCCGCATATTCTCCTGCTCGACGAGCCGACCAACCATCTCGACATGGTCTCCCGCGAGGCGCTGATCCAGGCGATCAACGGATTTCCCGGTGCCGTGGTGCTGGTCAGCCATGACCCGCATCTGCTTGAGTTGACGGTGGACCGGTTCTGGCTGGTCGCCGACAACCGGGTAAGAACCTTCGACGGCGATATGGCCGACTACCGCAGCCTGCTGCTCAGCCAGAAGCGCACGCCGCAACCGGCCGATGACGGCTCCGACACCGGAAGTGCCAAAGGATCGGCGCCCGTCAACAAGAAGGACAAACGGCGCCTGGCGGCGGAGCAGCGCCAGTCACTGACGAAACTGCGCAAAGCGGCGCGCGCCGCCGAGGCCGAACTGACGCGGCTGACCGAAGAGAAGACGGCGATGCTCGAGCGGCTCAAGGATCCCGAATTCTACCGGGACAGGCCCGACGAAGCGCTCGATCTGCAACGCACCGTCGGCCTTCTGCAAAAGGATCTGGACGCCGCGGAATCGCGGTGGCTCGACCGCCAGGAAGCTCTCGACAACGCTGCCGGTTAAGAAAGCTCGGACATTCTGGACACCGCGGCTACGGTTCGCGTGATCGGCCCCCATTAGGTGGTCCGGTTAGAATGTTAGTGCATTGCTTCCTCCTTGGCCATTGCCGCC